>NZ_JBBWCB010000046.1:0-43165 GCF_039888995.1 Pseudomonas rossensis
GGGATTGATCAATCGAAGTATGCTTTTTCATGGACTCGCCCTCGCTGTCGTTGGCTGATTAGACTGCCACCGTGGCGCATTGACGCCTCGGCTTGGGCGAGTCCATCCAATTACAGGTTTACTTCTTCGGTCCGGAATTGGTGATGACGTGCCAGACGTCTTTCATGCCGTCACCTTTCATTTCTCCAGGCTTTTCGTCCTTCACAAAGGTGTACAGCGGCATGCCGTCGTAAGCGTATTGCATCATGCCGTCATCACGCTTAATGACACTCCATTTGCCTTCGGCCTTGGCACCTGCCGGAGCCATCATTGGCGGCCAGTTCTTGGCACACTCATCGTTACACATTGACTTGCCGCCAGCATCCTTGTCGTACATGTACACCGTCATGCCCTTTTGGTCGACCATCACATCGCCTTTCATCATTGCAGGCTCAGCCGCGAAGGCCATTGATGGTATAGCCATGACCGCAGTCAGCATCAAAGCTTTGAAGGATTGCGCGCATTGCTTCATGGAAACCTTCCTTTTGTGGTTGTCAGGATTCGAAATTAGAGCTTAGTTCAGGATCACAACAATCGCAGGGCGACTAAAATACTGTCACACGACTGCAATAATTCCGTTATCTAATGCGGCGCAAGACAGTTAAATGACAAGAGGATTAAAGGCATGGTTGGCAGGAGCATTCTGATCGTCGACGACGAAGCGCCCATTCGCGAAATGATCGCCGTTGCGTTGGAAATGGCCGGCTATGACTGCCTGGAGGCTGAGAACTCGCAACAGGCCCACGCCATCATCGTCGACCGCAAGCCGGACCTGATTCTGCTCGACTGGATGCTGCCCGGCACGTCCGGCATCGAGCTGGCCCGACGCCTCAAGCGCGATGAGCTGACCGGGGACATCCCGATCATCATGCTCACCGCCAAGGGCGAAGAGGACAACAAGATCCAGGGCCTGGAAGTCGGCGCCGATGACTACATCACCAAACCCTTTTCACCACGTGAGTTGGTCGCGCGCCTGAAGGCCGTGCTGCGCCGTGCCGGTCCAACCGATGGCGAGACGCCGATCGAAGTCGGCGGCCTGCTGCTGGACCCGATCAGCCACCGCGTGACCATCGACGGCAAACCCGCCGAGATGGGCCCGACCGAATACCGCCTGCTGCAATTCTTCATGACCCACCAGGAACGTGCCTACACCCGTGGCCAGTTGCTGGATCAGGTCTGGGGCGGCAACGTTTATGTCGAAGAGCGCACCGTCGACGTGCACATCCGCCGCCTGCGCAAAGCCCTCGGCGATGCTTACGAAAATCTGGTACAAACCGTGCGCGGCACCGGCTACCGGTTCTCCACCAAGGCCTGACCCGGACCTTTCCCGCCCGACAAGCTGACAAGGACGCGCGCTCAAGTGAACCAAAATTGGCATGGCACCCTGATCCGCCACATGCTTTTGCTGGTGACCGGTTGCCTGGTGATCGGCCTGATTACCGGCTACTACGGCTGGAGCCTCGCCGCGGGCCTGGGCCTTTACCTGGCCTGGACCCTCAAGCAACTGCTGCGTCTGCACGAATGGCTGCGCCTGCACAAACCCGAGGAAGCACCGCCCGATGGTTATGGCCTGTGGGGCGAAGTGTTCGACAGCATCTACCATCTGCAACGTCGTGACCAACGTGTTCGTGGGCGCCTGCAAGCGGTGATCGACCGGGTCCAGGAGTCGACTGCAGCGCTGAAAGATGCGGTGATCATGCTCGACAGCGACGGCAACCTCGAATGGTGGAACCGCGCCGCCGAAACCCTGCTCGGCCTCAAGACCCCGCAAGACAGCGGCCAACCGGTCACCAACCTCGTCCGCCATCCGCGCTTCAAGGAATACTTCGAGCAGGACAGCTACGCCGAACCCCTTGAAATCCCCTCGCCGACCAATGATCGCCTGCGCATTCAGCTGTACATCACCCGCTACGGCAACAACGAACATCTGATGCTGGTGCGCGACGTCACGCGTATTCATCAGCTGGAACAGATGCGCAAAGACTTCATCGCCAACGTTTCCCACGAATTGCGCACGCCGTTGACGGTGATCTGCGGTTATCTGGAAACCCTGCTCGACAACGTCGAAGACGTGAACCCGCGCTGGTCCCGTGCCTTGCAGCAGATGCAGCAGCAAGGCGGACGCATGCAGACGTTGCTCAACGACTTGCTGCTGTTGGCCAAACTGGAAGCCACCGATTACCCGTCGGACAACCAGCCGGTGGCCATCGACGGCTTGCTGCAATCGATCAAGAGCGACGCTCAGCAGTTGTCTGCTCAGCGCAATCAGAAGATCACCCTGGAAGCCGACCCGACGATTCTGCTCAAGGGCAGCGAAGCCGAATTGCGCAGCGCGTTTTCCAATCTGGTGTTCAACGCGGTGAAATACACCCCGGCCGAAGGCAATATCCGCATTCGCTGGTGGGGTGATGAGCAAGGCGCACACCTGAGCGTGCAGGACTCTGGCATCGGTATCGACAGCAAACACTTGCCGCGCCTGACCGAACGCTTCTATCGCGTCGATTCCAGCCGCAACTCCAACACCGGCGGCACGGGGCTCGGCCTGGCGATAGTCAAACACGTGCTGCTGCGCCACCGCGCGCGGATGGAAATCAGCAGTGTGCCGGGCCATGGCAGCACCTTTACCTGCCATTTTGCGCCGGCCCAGGTCACCAAATCCCGGGTCATCAGCACCGCTGACTGATACCGGCCAGCACTCACCACTAGGCAATCGCCCGGTCAGCCGCTACATTGGCTGACTTGCGCCTGCTCTTCAGACGCACTTTTTTCTTTCCTTTCGAATACACGGAACCCGCAAAACTCCATCATGGACCCTTCCCCTGGCTTGACCCTCGCGACACTCTTCGCCGATTTCGGCATGATTCTTTTTGCTCTGATCCTGGTTTTGCTCAACGGTTTTTTCGTTGCGGCGGAATTTGCCATGGTCAAATTGCGCTCGACCCGGGTCGAAGCCATCGCTGAAAAAAACGGCTGGCGCGGACACATCCTGCGCACCGTTCACAGTCAGCTCGATGCTTATCTGTCGGCGTGCCAATTGGGTATCACCCTCGCCTCCCTGGGCCTTGGCTGGGTCGGTGAGCCGGCGTTCGCGCACATCCTCGAACCGATCCTTGAAGCCGTCGGCGTGCAATCGCCCGAAGTGATCAAAGGCGTGTCGTTCTTCGCCGCGTTCTTTGTCATCTCGTACCTGCACATCGTGGTCGGTGAGCTGGCCCCAAAATCCTGGGCCATCCGCAAACCCGAGCTGCTGTCGCTCTGGACCGCCGTGCCGCTGTACCTGTTTTACTGGGCGATGTACCCGGCCATTTACCTGCTCAACGCCAGCGCCAACCAGATCTTGCGGATCGCCGGCCAGGGTGAACCCGGCCCCCATCACGAGCACCATTACAGCCGTGAAGAACTGAAACTGATCCTGCACTCCAGCCGTGGCCAGGACCCGAGCGACCAAGGCATGCGCGTTTTGGCCTCGGCGGTGGAAATGGGCGAGCTGGAAGTGGTCGACTGGGCCAATTCCCGGGAAGATCTGGTGACGCTGGAATTCAACGCGCCGCTGAAGGAAATCCTGGCGATGTTCCGTCGCCACAAATTCAGCCGTTATCCGGTGTACGACAGCGAAAGCCAGGAGTTCGTCGGCCTGCTGCACATCAAGGATCTGCTGCTGGAACTGGCGGCCCTGGACCACATTCCCGAGTCGTTCAACCTCGCCGAACTGACCCGGCCGCTGGAGCGGGTTTCGCGCCATATGCCGCTGTCGCAGTTGCTGGAACAGTTCCGCAAAGGCGGCTCGCACTTCGCCGTGGTCGAAGAAGCCGATGGCAACATCATCGGCTACCTGACCATGGAAGACGTGTTGGAAGTACTGGTCGGCGACATTCAGGACGAACACCGCAAGGCTGAGCGCGGGATCCTCGCGTACCAGCCGGGCAAGCTGCTGGTGCGCGGCGACACGCCGCTGTTCAAGGTCGAGCGCCTGCTGGGCATCGATCTGGACCACATCGAAGCCGAAACCCTCGCCGGTCTGGTCTACGAAACCCTGAAACGGGTGCCGGAAGAGGAAGAAGTGCTGGAAGTCGAAGGCTTGCGGATCATCATCAAGAAGATGAAAGGGCCGAAGATCATTCTGGCCAAGGTGTTGATGCTCGATTGAGTGCAATGCGGGAAACCGCATTGACCCCAAAAGATCGTCCGAACGCGGCCCGAGCCTTCGGCAGCTCCTACATGTGGATTGCGATTCCCTGTAGGAGCTGCCGCAGGCTGCGATCTTTTACCTTTATGGCCTCACTGTTTGCCGAGCGCAAAGTTGGGCAGGCTGCCCACCGGTCGATTGAACTGGTACGGGATCGACACCAGCCCCAACCCGGTATTGCGCTGCACCACGAAATGCAGGTGCGGCCCGCTGCTGTTGCCGGTATTGCCCGAAAAGGCCAGCGGACTCCCCACCGACACCCGTTGCCCCTCGCGAACGCTCACCGAACCTTGCTTGAGGTGCAGATACACGCCCATCGTCCCGTCATCGTGCAGCACCCGCACGAAATTACCCGACGGATCGGTGCCGCGCCCGGTCTGGGCATTCTCGGTTTTCACCACCACACCGCCACGCGCCGCGATGATCGGCGTGCCTTCAGGCATGGCGATGTCCATGGCATAGCGGTTCTTTGGACCAAAGTGGCTGTATTGACCGTTGGCGCCCTGACTCAGCCGAAACGGTCCGCCACGCCACGGCAGCGGGTATCGATAGGCCATGGCGGCCCCTGAGGGGTCGCCCAGGGAGTATTCGAATTTTGGGGTGTACGCGAGCGGCCTTTCGGGCTGCGTGGCTGTGAGCAGCGCCAGACGAATACTGCTGCGTGCCGGCATCACCCGGCGGATCGGTCGGCTCGGCGCACCACTGACGTTTTTCAGCCCGCCGAAGCTCAACTCGATTTCTACGGGCGCATACAGGTCATTGCGCACGTAAACGCTGTCCACGCCCTTCTTCTTCGTGATGACGACGTACACCTGGCGCTCAAGATTCTCGACCATGCGATCACGAAAAACGAACACCTTGGAGCCCGTCGTGGGGCGGTCGCTGTAGGAGACCACGCCATTGGCGTCGGTGGACTTGTAGATCGTCATGGCCACAGCCGAGGTGGATGCCATGAAAAGACCACAGAAAAAAAACAGCAGGCGCGCGAGCATGGGCATGATTCTGTCGAGTAGACCTGGGTAGGAGCCTAGCAGCTGCAATGGACCCGGGTAGACGGCAGATGTTTCAAAATGGGCAGTTCAGCGGATGTGTGGTGAATCTGATGACCCCTTCGCGGGCAAGCCACGCTCCCACAGGATTTCGGTTGTTGTCGATGACATGAACGACACAAAACCTGTGGGAGCGTGGCTTGCCCGCGAAGACAGACTGTCTGGCGACGGGAATTACGCGCCGGGCACGAAATGCTTCTGCGCCGTGCCGCGGGCAATCAGGCGGGAGATGTAGTCGAGCTTCTGCGCATCCTGGTCGACGAAGCGGAAGGTCAGTTGCAGCCACTCGCTGTCGGGCTTTTGCTCGTGGGCGACGATCGCGTGCAGGTAGCCGTTCAGACGGGCGGTTTCGGCGTTATCGCCCTGCTCCAGGTCGAGCACCGCGCTGTCGAGCACTTGCGGCAGGGTGTCGGTGCGTTTCACCACCAGCAGTGCTTCCTTGAGACTCAAGGCCTTGATCACACATTGCTGAATGCCGTTCGGCAGGCGCAGTTGGCCCTGGCCACGACCGCCCGTTGGCGCTGCGGAGGACGCTGGAGGCTTGATCGGCGGGCTGTTGAGCAGACCGCGAGACGGAGCAGCCGCCGGGGCCGGCGCAGCGGCGGCAGGTTTGGCGAACGGATTGACCGGCGCCGCCGCTGGTGCGACCACGGCAGCCTTGCCGCCCGTCAATGCGCTCAACGAATCGTTGCCGAACGCCGAGTTCATTTTGGTCGGCGCGCTGTTCATCAAGGTGTCGAGCTTGCCGACCTTGTTCAGGGCCTGCTTGACCTTGGTCAGCAGTTGCTCGTTGGTGAACGGCTTGCTGACGTAACCGGAAACGCCGGCCTGGATCGCCTGGACGACGTTCTCTTTATCGCCCCGGCTGGTCACCATCACGAACGGCATGGTCTTGAGGTTGTCCTGCTCGCGGCACCAGGTCAGCAGCTCCAGGCCGGACATTTCCGGCATTTCCCAATCGCACAGGACCAGGTCGAACGCTTCCCGAGCCAGCAAGGCCTGAGCCTTCTTGCCGTTGACCGCGTCTTCGATCCGGATCCCCGGGAAGTAGTTGCGCAAGCACTTCTTCACCAGGTCACGAATGAACGACGCATCGTCCACGACTAACACACTGACCTTACTCATCCATCACCCCTTTAAAAAATCCCGGCAAGCATACCGCTTTGCTGATGGCACATTGCCAAAAACCTTCAGTCACGCCGGGACTTTTCGTTCGCGGGTGCTGCTTTCGAATTCATCAACCACAAACAAAAACGCCCGGCCAAAAGGCCGGGCGCTTTTCTCAGGCAATCTTACTTATCGTCAGCTTTGCCCGGAACATTAGCGGTTTCGCCACTTGTGCCTTCAACTTCTTCTTTCATGCGCTTGAGGCCCAGGTGCCGCACGTCAGTGCCGCGCACCAGGTAAATCACCAGCTCCGAGATATTGCGTGCGTGGTCGCCGATCCGTTCCAGCGAACGCAGCACCCAAATGATGCTCAAGACCCGCGAGATAGAGCGCGGGTCTTCCATCATGTAGGTGGCGAGCTCGCGCAGCGCGGTTTTATATTCACGGTCGATGATCTTGTCGTACTGGGCCACCGACAACGCCAGGTCGGCGTCGAAGCGGGCAAAGGCGTCCAGTGCATCGCGAACCATGTTGCGCACCTGGTCGCCGATGTGGCGAACCTCGACGTAACCTCGCGGGGCTTCGCCTTCTTCACACAACTGGATGGCGCGACGGGCGATCTTGGTCGCTTCGTCACCGATGCGCTCCAGGTCGATAACCGACTTGGAGATGCTGATGATCAAACGCAAGTCCGACGCTGCCGGCGGACGGCGGGCCAGAATGCGCAGGCATTCTTCGTCGATGTTGCGTTCCATCTGGTTGATCTGGTCGTCGATCTCGCGAACCTGCTGGGCCAGGCCGGAGTCGGCCTCGATCAGCGCGGTCACCGCGTCGTTGACCTGCTTTTCCACCAGCCCGCCCATGGCCAGGAGGTGGCTGCGCACTTCCTCGAGCTCAGCGTTGAACTGCGCGGAGATGTGATGGGTAAGGCCTTCTTTACTAATCATGTTGGCGTCCTTGGAGCGTCCGGTAAGGTGCGGTGGACCGCAGCGTCAGTTCAGTGAGCAACAACAGCTTCCTAGCCGTAGCGACCAGTGATGTAGTCTTCGGTCTGCTTCTTCGCCGGATTGGTGAACAGGGTGTCGGTGTCGCCGAACTCCACCAGTTTGCCCATGTACATGAACGCCGTGTAGTCGGAAACCCGCGCAGCCTGTTGCATGTTGTGGGTCACGATGACGATGGTGAACTTCGATTTCAGTTCGTAGATCAGCTCTTCGACTTTCAGCGTGGAGATCGGGTCGAGTGCCGAGCACGGTTCGTCGAGCAGCAGCACTTCCGGCTCCACGGCGATGGTACGAGCAATCACCAGACGTTGTTGCTGACCACCGGACAAGCCCAGCGCCGACTCATGCAGACGGTCTTTGACTTCGTCCCACAGCGCCGCGCCTTTCAATGCCCACTCGACGGCTTCGTCGAGTACGCGTTTTTTGTTGATGCCCTGGATGCGCAGGCCGTAAACCACGTTTTCGTAGATGGTTTTCGGGAACGGGTTGGGCTTCTGGAACACCATGCCGACGCGACGACGCAGCTCGGCCACGTCTTCGCCCTTACGGTAGATGTTGTTGCCGTAGAGGTTGATTTCCCCTTCTACGCGGCAGCCGTCGACCAGGTCGTTCATGCGGTTGAAGGTACGCAGCAGCGTGGACTTGCCGCAGCCGGACGGGCCGATGAAGGCGGTCACGCGCTGTTTCGGGATGTTCAGGCTGACGTCGTACAGCGCTTGTTTGTCGCCGTAGAACAGGTTCAGGCCCGGCACTTCGATGGCCACGGTTTCCTGCTCAAGGCTAAGGCTCTGCTTGTCGCGACCCAGTGCCGACATGTTGATGCCGTGGGTATGTGCTTCGTGCTGCATGGGAGGCTCCCTGTGCTAACAAATTCGGTTCGGTTGTGTGGGAGCGAGCTTGCTCGCGAAGGGGCCATCACTGGCGCCAAAAGCTTCGCGAGCAGGCTCGCTCCCACATAAAAATCAGTGCTGCATGAATCAGCTATCCAGCGCTTTGTATTTTTCGCGCAGGTGGTTACGGATATAGACGGCCGACAGGTTGAGCGTGGCGATCACCAGCACCAGCAGCAGCGCCGTGGCGTACACCAGCGGCCGTGCGGCCTCGACGTTCGGGCTCTGGAAGCCGACGTCATAGATGTGGAAGCCCAAGTGCATGATCTTCTGATCCAGGTGAAGGTACGGGTAGTTACCGTCCAGTGGCAGCGATGGCGCCAGTTTCACCACACCGACCAGCATCAGCGGCGCCACTTCACCGGCGGCGCGAGCCACGGCGAGGATCATGCCGGTCATCATCGCCGGACTGGCCATCGGCAGCACGATCTTCCACAAGGTTTCAGCCTTGGTCGCGCCGAGAGCCAACGAGCCTTCACGCACGGTGCGAGGAATCCGCGCCAGGCCTTCTTCCGTGGCCACGATCACCACCGGCACCGCCAGCAGCGCCAGGGTCAGGGAGGCCCAGAGCAGACCCGGGGTACCAAAGGTCGGTGCCGGCAGTGCTTCCGGGAAGAACAACCGGTCGACCGAGCCGCCCAGCACATAGACGAAGAAGCCCAGACCGAACACGCCGTAGACGATAGCCGGAACGCCCGCCAGGTTGTTCACGGCGATGCGGATCAACCGCGTCATGGTGTTCTGTTTCGCGTATTCGCGCAGGTAGACCGCTGCCAGCACGCCGAATGGCGTCACGACCATCGCCATGATCAGGGTCATCATCACAGTGCCGAAAATCGCCGGGAAGATCCCGCCTTCGGTGTTCGCTTCACGCGGGTCGTCACTGAGGAATTCCCACATCTTGCTAAAGTAGAAACCGATCTTGGTGAAGGTGCCCATCGCGTTCGGCTGGTAGGCATGAACCACTTTGCCAATACCGATTTCGATCTCTTTGCCGTTTGCATCGCGGGCCGTCAGGCTGTCGCGATTGAACTGGGCGTGCAGGTCGTTCAGGCGGACTTCGATGTCTTGATAACGAGCGTTGAGCTCGGCGCGCTCGGATTCCATGTCCGCTTGTGCGGCGGCGTCGAGCTGGCCGGCCAGTTCCAGTTTGCGGCCGTGCAGACGGACGCGCTCAAGACCTGCGTTGATCGCGCCGATGTCGGCTTTTTCCAGGCTCTTGAGCTGCGCGGCAAGATTGTTGACGCGATCGACACGGGCCTGCAACTCAGGCCACGCGGCCTCGCCTTCAGCGATGACCTTGCCATCCTGCTTGACGTTGACCAGGTAGCCGTAGAAGTTGCCCCACTCGCGACGCTCAATGGCCATCAACTCAGGCGGGGTCTTCTGGTTAGTCAGCCACTCGCCGACGATCCAGGTGAAGTCGTTGCCGTTCAAGTCACGGTTGCCGACCTTGATCAGCTCGCGGGTCATGAACTCCGGGCCCTGATCGGGCACCGGCAGGCCAGCGCTTTTCAGGCGCTCGCGCGGCACTTCTTCTTTCTGCACGATCTCGCCGATGACCAGGTGATTGGCCTGGCCTGGCACGTCGTAGCTGGCGTGAATCAAGTCCGCCGGCCAAAAATGACCCAGACCGCGCACGGCAATCACCGCCAGCAAGCCAATGGTCATGATGACCGCGATGGACACCGCGCCACCGCTGATCCAGACGCCGGGGGCGCCGCTCTTGAACCATCCTTTCAGGGAGTTCTGTTTCACAGACTTCTACCTTTCTTAAAGCGACGAGTATTTCTTGCGCAGACGCTGACGAATCAGTTCCGCGAGGGTGTTCATGACGAAGGTGAACAACAGCAGCACCAGCGCCGAGAGGAACAGCACGCGGTAGTGGCTGCCGCCGACTTCCGATTCGGGCATTTCCACCGCAACGTTGGCGGCCAGGGTGCGCAGGCCTTCGAACAGGTTCATTTCCATGACCGGGGTGTTACCGGTGGCCATCAGCACGATCATGGTTTCACCGACCGCACGGCCCATGCCGATCATCAACGCCGAGAAGATGCCCGGGCTGGCGGTAAGGATCACCACCCGCGTCATGGTCTGCCACGGCGTGGCACCGAGGGCCAGGGAGCCGAGGGTCAAGCCGCGAGGCACGCTGAACACGGCGTCTTCGGCGATGGAGTAAATGTTCGGGATCACCGCGAAGCCCATGGCCAGACCGACCACCAGAGCGTTGCGCTGGTCGTAGGTGATGCCCAGGTCGTGGGAGATCCACATGCGCATGTCGCCACCGAAGAACCAGGTTTCCATGTACGGGCTCATGTACAGCGACAGCCAGCCCACAAACAGAATTACCGGGATCAGGATCGCGCTTTCCCAGCCGTCCGGCACTTTCAGGCGGATGGACTCAGGCAGGCGGCTGAAGACGAAACCGGCCACCAGAATGCCGATCGGCAGGAGCATCAGCAGGCTGAAGATGCCGGGCAAATGTCCTTCCACATACGGTGCGAGGAACAGGCCGGCGAAGAAACCGAGAATTACCGTCGGCATCGCTTCCATCAGCTCGATCACCGGTTTGACCTTGCGGCGCAAGCTTGGGGCCATGAAGTACGCGGTGTAGATCGCAGCGGCAACGGCCAGAGGAGCGGCCAGCAGCATGGCGTAGAACGCGGCCTTCAAGGTACCGAAGGTCAGCGGAGACAAGCTCATCTTCGGTTCGAAGTCAGTGTTGGCAGCGGTCGATTGCCAGACGTATTTAGGTTCGTCGTAGTTCTCGTACCAGACCTTGCTCCACAACGCGCTCCACGAAACTTCCGGGTGCGGATTGTCCAGCAGCAGCGGCTGCACCTTACCGTTGGCCTCGACGATGATACGGTTGGCACGCGGCGACATGCCGAAAATGCCCTGGCCTTCCACCACCTGATCGACCAGCAACGTGCGGTGAGCGGTACTGTGGAAGACGCCAAGCTTGCCGGATGCGTCGAGGGCTACGAAACCTTTGCGGCGCTCTTCAGCACTGATTTCAACAATCGGCGTGGTGCCCATCTGGAAGGTACGAATCTGCTTCAGACGCAGTTCGCCGTCCGGGTCGCGCGCCATGAACCACTGGGCCAGACCACCTTTGGAGTCACCGAGGATCAGCGAGATACCGCCCACCAACTGGGTGCTGGCGGTAATTTCGGCATCGCCGTTTTCGAGCAGTTTGTAGCGACCGTTGAGGCTCTTGTCGCGCAGGCTGAACACGTCGGCCTGAGCACGACCGTTAATCACATACAGCCACTGCTGACGCGGATCGACGAAGATGTTCTTCACCGGCTCGTTCATCTGCGGCAGATCGATACGCTTTTGCTCGTTGGTGATTTCGCCGGTCATCATGTTTTCTTCGCTGGTCAGCGACAAAACATTGAGTTGTGAACCGGTGGAGCCGACCAGCATCAGGGTCGAATCGGTCGCGTTAAGGCTGACGTGCTCCAGGGCACCGCCCGCCTCGTTCAGCACGATAGGGGTTTCACCGTACGGGTATTCGACCGCTGGCGTAATGGTTTTCTTGCCGTCCGGATAGCTGACTTTATAGGTGTGACGGAATACCAGCGCCTGACCGTTGGACAAGCCGACCGCCACCAATGGGTGACCGGGTTGGTCTTCACCGATGGAGGTCACGCTGACACCGGCCGGAATCTTCAGATCGACACGCTTGAGTTCAGCGCCACTGTCGATATCGAAGAACAGTGCCTGGCCCTTGTCGGAAACCCGCATGGCGACCTGGTTCTGTTCTTCCAGGGAGATCATCAACGGCTTGCCAGCGTCTTGCATCCAGGCGGGCGTGATGGCGTCCTTGGCGGTCAGGTCGGCGCCCTGAAACAGGGGCGCGACAACGTAAGCGAGGAAGAAAAAGATCAGCGTGATCGCGCCGAGAACGGCGAGGCCGCCCACGAGGACGTACCAGCGGGTCAGGCGATCTTTCAGCGCGCGTATACGGCGCTTGCGTTGCAGCTCAGGCGTATTGAAGTCAATTCGCTTGGGGGGATTAGTAGTCATGGTGGAATTGGCCAGATCATTCATGCGCACACCCTAGCGATCCTATGTGACAGAAAGATGACAATGCAGTGACGCAACAAATCCGCCGCCCGTGGGAACTGGCAGCGGACCGAAAATTTGGGGGGTGTGTAGAAGCTGTCGAGGGAACCGAGGCTGCGATCTTTTGATCTTGCAGTTGGAAGCCAGATCAAAAGATCGCAGCCTCGGTTCCCCTCGACAGCTCCTACACAGGTCCGGGTTTACCCCGGACCTAGGGTTTTACTTTTTTACGACTTCAGCGCCGCCTTCCGCAAGACCCAGGTCAGCCAGTGCTTTTGCAGCAACCTTGGCCGGCAGTGGGATGTAGCCGTCTTTCACTACAACTTCCTGGCCCTGTTTGGACAGAACCAGTTTCACGAACTCGGCTTCCAGCGGGGCCAGAGGCTTGTTCGGGGCTTTGTTGACGTAAACGTAGAGGAAGCGCGACAGCGGGTATTTGCCGTTCAGGGCGTTTTCTTCGGTGTCTTCGACGAACTCAGTGCTGCCTTTCTTGGCCAGGGCCACGGTCTTCACGCTGGCAGTCTTGTAGCCGATGCCCGAGTAACCGACGCCGTTCAGCGAGGAACTGATCGACTGCACGACCGAAGCCGAACCTGGTTGTTCGTTGACGTTTGGCTTGTAGTCGCCTTTGCACAGGGCTTCTTCTTTGAAGTAGCCATAAGTGCCGGATACCGAGTTACGACCGAACAGTTGAACCGGCTTGTTGGCCAGGTCGCCAGTCACGCCCAGGTCACCCCAGGTTTTCACGTCGGTTTTAGCGCCGCACAGACGAGTGGACGAGAAGATCGCGTCGACTTGTTCCATGGTCAGGTGCTGGATCGGGTTGTCCTTGTGCACAAACACAGCCAGTGCATCCACGGCGACCGGGATAGCGGTTGGCTTGTAGCCGTATTTGGTTTCGAAGGCTTGCAGTTCGTTGTCCTTCATTTTGCGACTCATCGGGCCCAGGTTAGCGGTGCCTTCAGTCAGCGCAGGTGGTGCGGTAGAAGAACCGGCAGCCTGAATCTGGATGTTTACGTTCGGGTATTCTTTTTTGTAGTTCTCAGCCCACAGGGTCATGAGGTTGGCCAGAGTATCGGAGCCGACGCTGGACAGGTTGCCCGACACACCAGTGGTCTTGGTGTAGCTCGGGATAGCAGGGTCAACAGCGGCAACCGCGTTGGCAGTCGCAACGCCAGCAGCGACAAAAGTCATTGCCGCCATCAAACGCTTCAGTTTCATGCCTTACTCCTAGCAGATAGGTGTGTTAAGTCGGGGCCAAGTATCAGCAGGCCGTGTGAACACTCTATGGCTGAAATATGACAATTAGATGAAAGGCCAGCATTCGGCTTTTTGCAGGATATTTCGAGTCGCCTTCATCGCGAGCAAGCTCGCTCCCACAGGGATTCTGCGGCGAACACAGAACCAATGTGGGAGCGAGCTTGCTCGCGATGGGGCCCGTACAGGCGATGAAAAAGGTCGGCTTAGCGGCCCTTCTTCCAGAGGTATGCACCCACCAGAATCCCGACACCGCAAATGATCGCCACGTAATAGGCAGGCCCCATCGGGCTTTCCTTGAGCAGCAGGGTGACAACCATCGGGGTCAGGCCGCCGAAGATGGCGTAGGCCAGGTTGTAGGAGAACGACAGCCCGCTAAAGCGCACCACCGCCGGGAAGGCTTTGACCATCACATACGGCACTGCACCGATGGTGCCGACCAGCAAGCCGGTCAAGGCGTACATCGGAAACAGCCAGTCCGGGTGGTTGAACAGGTTGTGGTAGAAGGTCCACGAACTGATCAGCAGCAGAGCACTGCCGAACACGAAGACACGACCCGCACCGAAGCGGTCAGCCAGTGCACCGGAGGCGACGCAGCCCAGGCTCAGAAAAACGATCGCCAGGCTGTTGGCCTGCAATGCGGTGGTTGGCGAGAAGTGGTAGACGGTCTGCAGCACGGTCGGGGTCATCAGGATGACCACGATGATGCCGGCGGACAGCAGCCAGGTCAGCAGCATGGAAATCAGGATCGCCCCGCGATGGTCGCGCAACACGGCGCGTAGCGGCACTTCTTCTGCCAGGGCCTTGCGCAGTTGCAGCTCGGCGAATACCGGCGTCTCGTGCAACCAGCGGCGCAGGTAAACCGAGAACAGGCCGAATACGCCACCCAGCAGGAAAGGAATCCGCCAGGCGTAATCCGAGACTTCGGCAGGGGTGTAAATGCTGTTGATCGCCGTGGCGACCAACGAGCCCAGCAGGATGCCAGCCGTCAGACCGCTGGTCAGGGTGCCGCAGGCATAACCGATATGACGCTGCGGTACGTGTTCGGAAACGAATACCCACGCGCCCGGCACTTCACCGCCAATCGCAGCGCCTTGAATCACCCGCATCAGCAGCAACAGGATCGGCGCCCACATGCCGATCTGCGCGTAAGTCGGTAGCAGGCCCATGATCAGGGTCGGCACCGCCATCATGAAAATGCTCAGGGTGAACATCTTCTTGCGTCCCAGCAGGTCGCCGAAGTGCGCCATGACGATGCCGCCCAGTGGCCGCGCCAGGTAGCCGGCGGCAAAGATCCCGAAGGTCTGCATCAAGCGCAGCCACTCGGGCATGTCGGCCGGGAAGAACAGCTTGCCGACCACCGTGGCGAAGAACACGAAGATGATGAAATCGTAAAACTCCAGCGCACCGCCCAGGGCAGACAACGACAAAGTCTTGTAATCACTGCGGGTCAGCGGACGTGCGGATTGAGTGGACTGCGCGATGCTCGAGGGCGCTGTGGTCATGGCAAGGCTTCTCTTATAGTCGGATCTGCAACCCCAACAACGCTGGCTGAGGCTTGGGCAGGTCCGGCACGATAACAAATTGTTCGAAAAAGCACATAGAGGTGCGTATTTGACGGTCGAAATGAGAACCGGACGGTCGTCTCGGAGTCTACCGACCGATATACTCGCAATCCTGCATCTGCTTGTAAGGGGTTGCTGTGCGAAAACGTCGTTGGCAGCTGTCAGCCGATTTCGCAGAGTTTCCCTTTAGGCGCCTTACGAAAAACGTGACGAACGTAGTATGTTCGGGGCTGAATCGTTTTTCCTTGAGACGGCTATTCACCTGAAGTACCAATGAGAGTCACGGGTCAGAGGCACCCCCGGCATGATAGAGCTCGAACAAGAAGATCCAATTCCGCAAGGCGACCTGGCCCTGCAAATTACCGCGCTTCCCCGCGAAACCAACGGCTTTGGCGATATTTTCGGCGGTTGGCTGGTGTCGCAGATGGATTTGGCCGGCACCGCAATGGCCAGCAAAGTCGCGGGTGGCCGCGTGGCTACGGTTGCGATCGACCGCATGGCATTTCTGGTTCCGGTAGCGGTGGGCGCTCAGCTCTCCTTCTATACCCAGGCGCTGGAAATCGGCCGCAGCTCGATTCAGATGATGGTCGAAGTCTGGAGTGACGATCCGCTGTCCAGCGAGTGGCGTAAAGTGACTGAAGCCGTGTTTGTGTTCGTCGCCATCGACGGCAGCGGTCGCACCCGTTCGGTTCCGCCTAGAGCTCGTTAAACACTGCGACCTTTCTGCGGTCCATTGCAGTCATTGTTCCTGATCGAGAGTTGCCCCATGAGCACGCCCAACGTTGAAGCCGTGAAACTGGATGAACTGAACTGCTGGCGCATCCGCCACGGTCAGGCCGAACTGCTGGTTGCCCAGCAGGGCGCGCACATCCTCAGTTATCAAGTGGCCGGGCAACCGCCGCTGATCTGGCTCAACGACGAGGCAGTGTTCAAGACTGGCAAGAGCATCCGCGCCGGGGTTCCGGTGTGCTGGCCGTGGTTCGGCAACTTGCCGCGCAACCCGCAGAGCGTTCAGGCGATGCGCGTCAGCAATGAAGCGCCGACCGCCCACGGGCTGGTAAGGGCGATGGACTGGGAACTGGGCGGCATTGAAACCGAGGGCGAAAGCCTCGAGGTGGAGTTTGTTCTGCCTTACCCTGAAGGCGGCTTGCCCGGCTGGCCGCATCAAGTGGATTTGAAGCTGAGCATTCGTCTGGATGAGCAACTGCACATCAGCCTGACCAGCCATAACCAGGGCGCTGACAAAGTCACCATCAGCCAGGCGCTGCACAGCTATTTCGCGGTCAGCGATGTACGCGAAGTGCATGTCGAAGGGCTGGATGGCTTGAGTTACATCGAAACCCTGGACGACTGGAAAACCGTCACTCAGACCGGCGATCTGCGTTTTGTCGGCGAGACCGATCGTATCTATCTCAATACCCCGGCGAAGCTGAGCATTGTCGATCCGGCCTGGGAACGGCGCATCGAGCTGACCAGCAGCGGCTCACGCTCGGCGGTGATCTGGAATCCGTGGATTGAACGCGCTGCGGCGTTCAGTGACATGGCCGACGATGGCTGGCAGCGCATGCTGTGCATTGAAACGGCGAATGTGATGGATGATGTGGTGACATTAGCGCCGGGTGCCAGTCACACGTTGGGCGTCAGCATCGGCAGCAAGCCGCTTTAAAGTCAAAAGATCGCAGCCTGCGGCAGCTCCTACGCCGATCTATGGAGGAGCTGCCGCAGGCTGCGATCTTTTGAGCCATCCTTCAATTACAGGTCAGACTCCTTCACCACTCTGACCTTCGCCGCATCCAGCGCATACGCTGCGTCAGCCAGGTCGTTGTTGACCTTCTCGACCTTCAGCGTGCCGGTCACCCACAGCGGTGTATAGATGTCATTCAGCTTCAAACCTTTCGGATAACGCACCAACACCAGTTGATTAGGCGGTGGTGGCGGCACGTGGATGCAGGCGCCCGGATACGGCACAAGGAAGAACAGCGTGCTGTGGCCCTTGGCGTCGGATTCCAGCGGCACCGGATAACCACCGATGCGGATGTTCTTGTCGTTCATCGACGGCACGGTTTTGGTCGAATACATCACCGCCGGCAAACCCTTGCTCTGCTTCATGCCACCCTTTTGGGTAAAGGTGCCATTGGCTTCGGGGGAGTTGTGGTCGATTTCGGGCATGGCCTCGAGGGCTTTCTGATCCGACTTGGGCATCAATTCGAGCCAGTCGGTTTCCGGCAGTTCGCCGGCGTGGGCAAGGCCCGTACCCAGTAAAAGGAGCGTGAACAGAAGACGGCGCATGGAGGTGCTCGGCAAAGGAGAGGACAGTGCAACGCCGAGCATTCTAGCCCTCCCGGCTTGCGCAGCAGAGAGGGCTTTGTCGCTTAAATCAGTTCCTTTTGATCAAGCCGTAGATCACCAGCAAGATCACGGCGCCCACCAGCGCACCCAGGAAGCCTGCGCCTTCCCCGGCCTGATAGAAGCCCAGAGCCTGGCCGCCATAAGTGGCCGCCAGCGAACCGCCGATACCGAGCAGGATGGTCATGATCCAGCCCATGTTGTCATCGCCCGGTTTCAGGAACCGAGCCAGCAGGCCGACGATCAAGCCGATAAAGATGGTTCCGATAATTCCCATGGCATTTCCCTCTGATTGAATGGCAATGCCCAAAGCCTAGTCAGACTTTGGCATCCTGCCATGAGAGAACGGCGGCCCCTGAATGGTTCCGCCGCTGCCACATGAAACTACTCGGCGATGAGCGCTTCGACCTTGAGGATCTGCCGCTCAAGCGTGGCCTTGTCGGCGCAGCGCAGGTTGGCGTGACCGACCTTGCGACCGACCTTGAACGCCTTGCCATAGTGATGCAGATGGCAATCGGCAATGGCCATGACTTTCTCGGTCTCCGGCACTTTACCGATGAAGTTGAGCATCGCGCTCTCGCCGACCTTGGCCGTCGAACCCAGCGGCAGACCGGCAACGGCCCGCAGGTGGTTTTCGAACTGGCTGCACTCGGCACCTTCAGTGGTCCAGTGACCTGAGTTGTGCACGCGCGGAGCAATCTCGTTAGCCTTGAGGCCACCGTCGACTTCAAAGAACTCGAACGCCATCACACCGACGTAATTCAGCTGCTTGAGCACACGGCTGGAATAGTCTTCCGCCAAGGCTTGCAGCGGGTGGTCGGTGCTGGCCACGGACAGCTTGAGGATGCCGCTGTCGTGGGTGTTGTGAACCAGCGGATAAAACTTGGTCTCACCATCGCGAGCGCGCACGGCGATCAACGAGACTTCGCCGGTGAACGGCACGAAGCCTTCCAGCAGGCAAGCCACGCTGCCCAGTTCGGCGAAGGTGCCGACCACGTCTTCAGGCTTGCGCAGGACCTTCTGACCCTTGCCGTCGTAGCCCAGGGTGCGGGTTTTCAGCACGGCCGGCAGACCGATGGAAGCCACGGCAGCGTCCAGATCGGCTTGCGATTGAATGTCGGCGAACGCCGGGGTTGGAATCCCCAGGTCCTTGAACATGCTCTTCTCGAACCAGCGATCACGGGCGATGCGCAAGGCTTCGGCGCTCGGGTAGACCGGGACGAATTGCGACAGGAAAGCCACGGTTTCGGCCGGGACGCTTTCGAACTCGAAAGTCACCAGATCGACTTCATCGGCCAGCTGACGCAGGTGATCCTGATCGCCGTAATCGGCCCGCAGGTGTTCGCCCAACGCGGCTGCGCAAGCATCCGGCGCGGGGTCCAGGAAAGCGAAGTTCATGCCCAGCGGAGTGCCCGCCAGCGCCAACATGCGACCCAACTGGCCGCCACCGATTACACCGATCTTCATCGTCAACAACCTCAGGCGATGCGTGGGTCTGGATTTTCCAGGACGCTGTCTGTCTGCTCAGCGCGGAATTTTTTCAGCACCGCGTGGAACTGCGGGTGCTTGGCGCCAAGGATGCTTGCCGAGAGCAGCGCTGCGTTGATCGCGCCGGCCTTGCCGATGGCCAGGGTGGCGACCGGAATGCCCGCGGGCATCTGCACGATGGACAGCAGCGAATCGACGCCCGAGAGCATCGACGACTGCACCGGCACACCCAGTACCGGCAGGTGGGTCTTGGCCGCACACATGCCTGGCAAGTGAGCCGCGCCGCCGGCACCGGCGATGATCACCTCGATGCCACGCGCCTCAGCCTCTTCGGCGTACTGGAAGAGCAGGTCCGGGGTGCGGTGGGCAGAGACCACTTTCACCTCGTAAGGAATGCCGAGCTTTTCCAGCATATCGGCGGTGTGGCTAAGGGTGGACCAATCGGACTTGGAGCCCATGATCACGCCAACCAGTGCACTCATCGTCGTGCCTCTTCTCTCTGGGCGCCCGCAGGCGCGTCAAAAAACAACAAGCCACGCAAAATGCGTGGCTTGGTTGTACGAATTATGGCCGGACGAACCGGCCGAAGGCCGCGCAGTATACCTCAATGAGGCAGATAAACAGCCCCCGATACGACCATCTGTCATTCGGGGCAAAGTGCCGGTTTTATTGACTTGAAGGTCAATCAATTACACCACCAATCCCTGTGGGAGCGAGCTTGCTCGCGATAGCGTCGGGACAGTCACTATTGATGTTGAATGTTAGTCCGCCATCGCGAGCAAGCTCGCTCCCACAGGGTTAGTCGATGTGCTCAAGTACCTTGCGCTGCGCCACCCTCAAGTTTGCGCCACAGCAACCGCACGTTCGCCTTGCGCACCAGCGCGCAGCGGTACAGACGAATCTCCAGTGGCACATGCCATTGCGGGCCGCCGCAAACCACCAGTTCACCCCGAGCCAGTTCGGCGCGCACGCTGAGCCGCGGCACCCAGGCAATGCCCAATCCTTCCAGCGCCATGCTTTTAAGGCTGTCGGCCATGGCAGTCTCATAAATGGTGGTGAAGCGCAGCGCACGCTGGCGCAGCAGCATGTTCACCGAACGCCCTAGAAACGCCCCGGCGCTGTAAGCCAGCAGCGGAACACTGCCTTCGCCTTCCAGATCGAACAGTGGCTTACCGTCGGCATCAGCCGCGCAAACCGGGAGCATTTCGGTGTCGCCAAGGTGCAGCGACGGGAAGATTTCCGGGTCCATCTGCATCGCGGCATCCGGGTCGTAGAACGCCAGCATCAGATCGCAACCGCCTTCACGCAGGGCATGCACCGCGTCACCGACGTTGGTTGCCACCAGGCGCGTCGCGATGTTCAGGCCTTCATTACGCAACTGCGCGATCCAGCGCGGGAAGAAACCCAGCGCCAGAGAGTGAGCGGCGGCGACCTGCATCACCTCGCCCTGCCCGCCTTCCAGGTGATGAAGGTGACGCAACACTTCACCGAGCTGCTCGACCACCGTCCGCGCGGTGACCAGAAACAACTGCCCCGCCGCCGTCAATTCGATGGGCGTGCGCGAGCGGTTGACCAATTGCAGGCCCAACGCGGCCTCCAGGCTGCGGATTCGCCGGCTAAAGGCAGGCTGTGTCACGAAGCGTCGTTCGGCAGCCTGGGAGAAGCTGCGGGTGGCGGCCAGAGCACTAAAGTCCTCAAGCCATTTACTTTCAAGGTTCATCACGCCCTCCCGGACACGCACCAATTTAGGTCACACGCTCGCCGCAGACACGGCGTCACACGGGCATTATGCCGAATGTGCATAGGCCAGTGTTTAACAGCATTGGCCGAAAATTCTCCACAAGCCTAGCATTTGCAGTGTTCCGGCACAGACCGGGTCCATATCGAGATGATTTCTATCATGTCCTCCGCTGCATCTTTCCGCACAGAAAAAGACCTGCTTGGCGTACTCGAAGTACCTGCTCAAGCGTATTACGGCATCCAGACCCTGCGAGCGGTGAACAACTTCCGTCTCTCCGGCGTTCCGATTTCGCATTACCCGAAGCTGGTTGTCGGCCTGGCAATGGTCAAACAGGCCGCCGCTGACGCCAACCGCGAACTGGGTCACCTGAGCGAAGCCAAGCACGCTGCCATCAGCGAAGCCTGTGCACGTTTGATCCGCGGCGATTTCCACGAAGAGTTCGTGGTGGACATGATTCAAGGCGGCGCTGGCACTTCAACCAACATGAATGCCAACGAAGTCATCGCCAACATCGCGCTGGAGGCCATGGGTCACCAGAAGGGCGAATACCAATACCTGCACCCGAACAACGACGTGAACATGGCGCAGTCGACCAACGACGCCTACCCGACCGCGATCCGTCTGGGTCTGCTGCTAGGTCACGACGCGCTGCTGGCCAGCCTCGACAGCCTGATCCAGGCGTTCGCCGCCAAGGGCCAGGAATTCAGCCACGTATTGAAGATGGGCCGTACCCAGCTGCAAGACGCCGTGCCAATGACCCTGGGTCAAGAATTCCGCGCTTTCGCCACCACGCTGGGCGAAGACCTGGCGCGTCTGAAGACACTGGCTCCTGAGCTGCTGACCGAAGTGAACCTGGGCGGCACAGCGATCGGTACCGGCATCAACGCCGACCCGCGCTACCAACTCCTGGCCGTTCAGCGTCTGGCGCTGATCAGCGGTCAACCGCTGGTTCCGGCCGCCGACCTGATCGAAGCCACCTCCGACATGGGCGCCTTCGTGCTGTTCTCCGGCATGCTCAAGCGCACCGCGGTCAAGCTGTCGAAGATCTGCAACGACCTGCGCCTGCTGTCCAGCGGCCCACGCACCGGCATCAACGAAATCAACCTGCCGGCGCGTCAGCCAGGCAGCTCGATCATGCCTGGCAAGGTCAACCCGGTTATCCCGGAAGCGGTTAACCAGGTGGCGTTCCAGATCATCGGCAACGACTTGGCGCTGACCATCGCAGCCGAAGGCGGCCAACTGCAACTGAACGTGATGGAGCCGCTGATCGCGTTCAAGATCTTCGACTCGATCCGCCTGCTGCAACGCGCCATGGACATGCTGCGCGAGCACTGCATCGTCGGCATCACCGCCAACGAAGAGCGTTGCCGTGAACTGGTCGAGCACTCGATCGGCCTGGTCACCGCGCTGAACCCGTACATCGGCTATGAAAACGCCACCCGTATCGCCCGTATCGCCCTCGAAAGCGGCCGCGGCGTGCTGGAACTGGTGCGCGAAGAAGGCTTGCTCGACGACGAAATGCTCGCCGACATCCTGCGCCCGGAAAACATGATTGCTCCGCGTCTGGTGCCTCTGAAGGCTTAACCGAACGCAACGCCGGCGCTTGCTCTTTTAACGAAGAGCACGAAGCGCCACGCTCACCAGGTCGAGGGACTAGACACCTCTCACCTTTTGAGGGCTTGGGGATTTATTCCCCAAGCCCTTTTTTTTAACTCTTTTGCGGATACGAATATGTCTGAAACCGCAAAGATCGCAGCCTTCGGCAGCTCCTACAGGATTTGACGTACACCCTGTAGGAGCTGCCGAAGGCTGCGATCTTTTGATCTTGCAGCACCTCGTTTCGATGCTTGCACCACAACCGTGCAGACGGACGGCACGCTCATAGGTATAGTGCCGCCCCTCTTCGCGTGAGCGGTCGTCGGTAACGAGGCCCAAACCCATGCGAAACCCGAACTAATAACAACCTGCGATATGGAACCGGGACGAACCTTCGCCTCACCTGTTGTGCCACGCGCAAGCCGGTGTAACGCGATATTTCTGCCCCTCCAGCATTTGCCTAAACAAAAAACAGCGAGGAATAATCCATGCTCGAAGTCATTAACGACTTCCTCTCAGGGAAAGTATTGATCGTGCTCATTGTCGGGCTCGGTAGCTACTTCACGATCCGCTCGCGTTTCGTTCAATTGCGCCACTTTTTCCACATGTTCGCGGTGTTCCGCGACAGCCTGAAAAGCAGCGCCGGTCAACTCAGTTCGTTCCAGGCCTTGATGCTCAGCCTCGCCGGTCGCGTCGGTGCGGGTAACATCGCCGGTGTGGGTATCGCCGTGACCTTGGGTGGTCCGGGCGCGGTGTTCTGGATGTGGGTGACCGCGTTGGTCGGCATGTCCAGCAGCTTCTTCGAATGTTCCCTCGGCCAGCTCTACAAGCGCTGCGATTCCGACGGCACGTACCGTGGCGGCCCGTCCTATTACATCCAGCACGGCCTGCAGAAACGCTGGCTGGGCATGATCATGGCGTTCCTGCTGCTGATCACCTTCGGCTTCGCCTTCAACGGCCTGCAATCCCACGCCGTGACCCACTCGCTGAAAAACGCTTTCGACCTCGACCCCACTTACACGGGCCTGGCCCTGGCGGTGTTGCTGGGTCTGGTGTTCATCGGTGGTATCAAGCGCATCGCCAAGGTCGCTGACCTGCTGGTGCCGGTGAAAACCCTGGTGTACATCGGCGTGACCATCTACGTGATCGTGCTGCAGTTCGACCACGTTCCGGGCATGTTGATGACCATCGTCAAAAGCGCCTTTGGTCTCGACCAGGCCTTCGGCGGCCTGATCGGCAGTGCCATCGTCATGGGCGTGAAGCGTGGCGTGTTCGCCAACGAAGCGGGCCTGGGCAGTGCGCCGAACGTGGCCGCTGTGGCGTCGGTCGAGCACCCGGTTTCGCAAGGCGTGGTTCAGGCGTTCAGCGTGTTCCTCGACACCTTTGTGATCTGCACCTGCACCGCGTTGCTGATCCTGCTCTCGGGCTTCTACACACCAGGCTTCGAAGGCGACGGCATTGCCCTGACCCAGAACTCGCTGGCCGCTGTGGTCGGTGAATGGGGCCGGAGTTTCATCTCCGTGGCCCTGTCGTTGTTCGTGTTCACCTCGATTCTCTACAACTACTACCTGGGCGAGAACAACCTGCGGTTCCTGATCGGTGAAAACCGCAAGGCGCTGATCGGCTACCGCGCACTGGTACTGGTGTTGATCTACTGGGGTGCGATCGAGAACCTGGGTACGGTGTTCGCATTCGCCGACATCACCATGACCCTGCTGGCGTTCGTGAACCTGATCGCGCTGTTCCTGCTGTTCAAAGTCGGCATGCGCATCCTGCGTGACTACGATGACCAGCGCGCGGCCGGTATCAAGACGCCCGTGTTCGATTCGAGCAAGTTCCCGGATCTGGACCTGGACTTGAAAGCCTGGCCAGCCAATCCGCCAGCGGCCGCCACCAAGGCTGAAGCTGAGCCGCAAGGCGTACCCGCAGCGCAACGCTGATCGGTAAAAACCGGGCGCATCCCCTGCGTCCGACGTGACACAACGTGCGGTCAGCGTCATGCTCGACCGCATGCTGTCATCGTTCTCGGAGAACCCCCATGAATTCCTCGACCTATCCTGCCACCCAGCACGTCATGGTGCTCTACACCGGTGGCACCATCGGTATGCAAGCCAGCGTTCACGGCCTGGCCCCGGCGTCCGGTTTTGAAGCGCGGATGCGCGAGTATCTGCACAGCCAACCTGATCTCGTTGTGCCGCAGTGGCGCTTTCGCGAGATGTCGCCGCTGATCGACAGCGCCAACATGAGCCCGGCTTACTGGCAGCAACTGCGTGAAGCGGTGGTTGACGCTGTCGATGTCCAGGGTTGCGACAGCGTGCTGATCCTGCACGGCACCGACACCCTCGCCTACAGCGCGGCGGCCATGAGTTTTCAATTGCTCGGCCTGCAGGCCCGCGTGGTGTTCACCGGCTCCATGCTGCCGGCCGGCGTGACCGACAGTGATGCCTGGGAAAACCTCAGTGGCGCGCTGGTTGCTTTGGGTCACGGCCTTGCGCCGGGCGTTCATCTGTACTTCCACGGCGAACTGCTGGACCCGACCCGTTGCGCGAAGGTGCGCAGTTTCGGTCGTCATCCGTTCAAGCGACTGGAGCGTCAGGGCGGCGGCGTGAAAGCGCCAGCGCTGCCAGTGGAGTTGCATTACCGCAAGATCAAGCAATTGGCGAAAGTCGCTGTGCTGCCGCTGTTCCCCGGCATCGGCGCCGAGATACTGGACGGCCTGCTCGACAGCGGCATTCAAGGCCTGGTGCTGGAGTGCTACGGCAGCGGTACCGGGCCGAGCGACAATCCGGAGTTCCTCGCCAGCCTGGAACGGGCGCGGGACAAGGGTGTAGTGGTGGTCGCGGTTACGCAATGCCATGAAGGTGGCGTCGAGCTGGATGTTTACGAGGCTGGCAGTCGGTTGCGTGGCGTTGGCGTGCTTTCGGGTGGTGGCATGACCCGTGAAGCCGCGTTCGGCAAGTTGCATGCGTTGCTGGGTGCAAATCTGGATAACGCCGAAGTGCGTCGTCTTGTAGAACTCGACCTCTGCGGCGAACTGAGCTGACACCACACCAATCCCTGTGGGAGCGAGCCTGCTCGCGAAGACGGTGGCACATCCAGCATCGGTGTGACGGACACACCGCTTTCGCGAGCAGGCTCGCTCCCACAGGATCTTCATTCGGCACACAACTTGCTCTTCTTCCAGCATCCCAAGGCTGGAACACCCCATGCTCCACTCCCACCTCACCACCCTCAACGCTGTCTCCCTGGTGCTCAACGCCTTCAAGGCTGAAGGCCTGTCGAGCGAAGCACTACTCGCCGGAAGCGGCATCAGCGCGGCGGATCTGAGCCGGGCGGACACGCGCATCACCACCAATCAGGAGATGCAGGTCTGCGCCAACGCCGTCGCGCTCAAGCGTGATATCGGCCTGGAATTGGGCCGGCGAATGCATGTTTCGTCCTACGGCATGCTCGGGTACGCCTTACTCACCAGCGCCACTTTAGGTGACGCCTTACGGCTGGCACTGCACTATCCGGCGCTATTAGGAACACTGTTCGAGTTGAGCCTGGAAGAGGATAACGAGCGCATCTGGCTCACCGCTGGCGACTATCGGGAAAACCCTGCGCTGGCGCCATTCAATGTCGAGTTTTGCCTGGTTTCGATGAAGGTCACTTGCGAAGACCTGCTCGGCCAACCGTTGCCGCTGCTTGGCGCCCGCTTCGAATACCCGGCACCGGACTATCAGGCACGCTACATCGAACGTTTCGATTGCCCCTTGCAGTTCGACGCGGCGTCCAACGCCTTCGCCTTTGATAAACGCTGGCTCGATCAACCCTTGCCTCTGGCCGACGCCATCACCCATCAGGCCATGGCCGAACGGTGCCGCAAACAGAACACCGAGTTCACGGGTCGCCAGGTCTGGCTGGGACGAATCCGCCAGCTACTCAGCGCACAGTTGAATGCGGCGCCCGGCCTCGAAGGTTTGGCCGAACAGATGAATTGCTCGGCGCGCACCTTGCGTCGGCACTTGAAGGATCTGGGGTGCAGCTATCAGGAATTGCTTGATGAGCTGCGGTTCGAGCAGGCCAAACGCATGCTCTGCGAGGACCAATTGCCGATCTATCGGATTGCAGAAGCGCTGGGGTTCAGCGAGACCGCGAGTTTCCGTCATGCGTTTGTGCGCTGGAGCGGCGTGGCGCCCAGTCAGTTCCGGCCACACGGATAGCCCCTGTGGGAGCACTCCATGCTCTGAGGTGGGGCATGTCGCGCCAACAAGGGGCGAATTCCGGTCAATTCTTTTGGCCATATCGATCCCCTTTTGGCCTTTCCTGCCGTTCTCTCAAACGCCGCGCGCCGCAAGACTGTGTTCAACCGAATCAGCTTGCGGAGAACAAGAAATGCTGACGATCTACTCGGACGATCACCACCTGCACCACGGCCGTTGCGAATTGATGGACGGGCAACTGATGCCCTGCTTCGAAATGCCTTCGCGAGCCGACCATGTTCTGCAGCGCGTGCAGTACCGCGACCTGGGCCCTGTAGAAGCGCCACAGGATTTCGGCCTCGACCCGATCGCGCGCGTCCACAGCCGCGACTACCTCGACTTCTTCAAAGGTGCCTGGGCGCGCTGGACCGAATTCGGTACCGACGGCGACTTGCTGCCCTACACCTGGCCGGCCCGCACCCTGCGCCGGATCATCCCCACCAGCCTGCACGGCCAACTCGGCTATTACAGCTTCGACGGCGGCGCGCCGATTACCGCCGGTACCTGGCAAGCGGCATACAGCGCGGCGCAAGTCGCGTTGACCGCTCAAGCCGTCATTCAACGCGGCGCCCGCAGTGCCTTCGCCCTGTGTCGTCCACCGGGACACCACGCCGCCAGCGATTTGATGGGCGGTTATTGCTACCTCAACAATGCCGCCATCGCTGCGCAGGCGTTCCTCGATCAGGGCCACAAAAAAGTCGCGATCCTCGACGTCGACTACCACCACGGCAACGGTACTCAATCGATTTTCTACGAACGCAGCGATGTGCTGTTCACCTCGATCCACGGGCATCCGGAAGCCGAGTTCCCGTTCTTCCTCGGCTATGAAGATGAGCTGGGTGAAGGGGCCGGCGAAGGTTTCAACTTCAACTACCCTTTGCCGGCCGGCAGCGGTTGGGACAGTTGGAGTGCCGCGCTGGAACACGCCTGCAAAGAGATCGAAAAGTACGGCGCCGATATCGTCGTCGTATCCCTGGGCGTCGATACGTTCAAGGACGACCCGATTTCCCAATTCAAGCTCGACAGCCCGGATTACCTGGCCATGGGCGCCCGCATCGCCGGCCTCGGCAAGCCGACGCTGTTCGTGATGGAAGGCGGCTACGCGGTAGAAGAAATCGGCATCAATGCCGTGAACGTTCTCGAAGGTTTTGAAAGCGCCCAATGAGGAATTAGAACAATGATCAGTCTCAAGCGTTTTATCGCGCCAGCACTCTTCCCCACAGTGCTGTGCGCCACAGTGCTCAGTGGTGCCGTCCACGCTGAAGAGCGAACGTTGCGCGTCTACAACTGGTTCGACTACATCACCCCCAAAGCGCTGGAAGACTTCAAGGCCCAGAACACCCAGACCAAACTGGTCTACGACATCTTCGACACCAACGAAGCACTCGAAGCCAAGCTGCTGACCGGCAACTCCGGCTACGACGTGGTGGTGCCATCCAACGTGTTCCTCGCCAAGCAGATCGAGGCCGGCGTTTTCCAGCCACTGGACCGCAGCAAACTGCCGAACTGGAACCACCTCGACCCCAAGCTGATGAAGCTGATCGAAGCCAACGATCCGGGCAACAAATTTGCCGTGCCGTACATGTACGGCACCATCCTGATCGGCTTCAACCCGGACAAGGTCAAAGCTGCGCTGGGCGACAACGCACCGGTGGACAGCTGGGACCTGATCTTCAAGGAAGAGAACATCAGCAAGCTCAAACAGTGCGGTGTTGCGCTACTCGACTCGCCGTCGGAGATCCTTCCGCTGGCCCTGCAACACCTCGGACTGGACCCCAACAGCAAGAAACCGGCGGACTACGAAAAGGCTGAAGCGCTGCTGATGAAGATCCGTCCTTACGTCACCTACTTCCATTCTTCGAAGTACATGGCCGACATCGCCAACGGTGACATCTGCGTCGCTGTCGGTTACTCCGGCAGCTTCGCCCAGGCCGCCAACCGCGCCAAGGAAGCCAAGAACGGCGTGATCGTCGACATGCGCCTGCCGAAAGAAGGCGCGCCGATCTGGTTCGACATGCTTTCGATCCCGAAAGGCGCGAAGAACCCGGAAGACGCCTACACCTTTATCAACTACTTGTTGCAGCCGCAGGTGATTGCACCGGTCAGCGACTTCGTCGGCTACCCGAACCCGAACAAGGACGCCACAGAATTGGTCGACCCGGCGATCCGCAACAACCCGAACCTGTACCCGACCGAAACGGCGATGAGCACGCTCTACACCCTGCAACCCCTGCCCCGTGACGCCGAACGGGCACGGACCCGGGCCTGGACCAAGATCAAGTCCGGGACCTGACACCTGACGGAAGTCCTCGATCTCAGGGCCGCCAAGCCTTTTGCAATCGCCCGAGCGCTGCGCTGATCGCCGCCTCGGGCACCGCCGCAAAGCCCAGCACCAACCCGGCGCGTTGATCCACAGTGTTTCTCGAATCCGGTAGCCAGTAACTGCTCAGGCCGTTGATCTCGACATCAACGCTGGCGGCGGCTTCAATCAGTTCGCGTTCGCGGGCCTGAGTGTCGACCGCCACTGTCAGGTGCAGCCCTGCCGCCACACTCGGCAGGCTGCCAACCCCGGGAATATCCGAGGGCCAGTTGGCCAGAAGTGTGTTGCGGCGACTCAACGCGGCGCGGCGCATGCGGCGGATATGCCGCTGGAAATGCCCGGCCGCCATGAACTCGGCCATGACGGCCTGGGTGCTCACCTCGGAATGCCGAACATCGACCGCGCGACGCTGGGCGAAAGCGTCCACCAATGCCGGTGGCAGCACCAGATAGCCCAGGCGCAATGCCGGGAAAGCCACTTTGCCGAAAGTGCCGACGTAGAGCACCCGCCCGTGACGATCAAGCGCAGCCAGCGGTGCCAGTGGCGCGCCGCTGTAACGATACTCGCCATCGTAATCATCCTCGACGATCCAACCCTCGGTTCGCTCGGCCCAGGCCAACAACTCCAGCCGCCGCGCCAGACTCATCACCACCCCGGTCGGGTACTGATGCGACGGCGTGACATAGGCCAGACGACAATCGTTGAGCCCGTTCAATTCGGTGCAGTCGATGCCCTCGCTGTCCACCGCCACCCCGTGCAATCGCGCACTGGCCACGGCGAACGCATGACCCGCCGCACGATACCCCGGATTCTCGATCGCCACGCCATCGCCCGGCTCTACCAGCAGCTGTGCACAAAGGCTAATCCCCTGCTGTGCGCCACTGGTGATCACTATTTGCTCAGTCGTGCACTGCATCCCCCGGGAACTGCGCAAGTACGCGGCAATCAGACCGCGTAATCGTGCATCGCCCGCTGGATCGCCGTAACACAGCTGCTGGAGATCCGGTTTACGCCAGAAAGCCCCATTCAGCTTGGCCCAGACCTCGAAAGGGAACAGGTCGAAAGCCGGAACACCCACCCGAAATGCACGGGGTGGACCGACGGGAGGCAAGGCCAAATGATTCCTTTCAACCCGCCCCAATGCGCCGCTGTGGATAACTTTGCTGGATGAAACCACAGGTAAATCCAGCCAATTTGTGGATAAGGCTGTGGGTAACCCTGTTGACAACCCTGTGGATACTTTTGTGGATAGTTTTTTCACCGACAACACTGATTGAGACAATTGCGCGACATACGTCCCGTCACCCACACGCCCTTCAATAAAGCCCTCGGCGTAGAGCTGATCGTAGGCCCGGACCACGCTGTTTCGGGAAATCGACAACGCCGCCGCCAGATCACGACTGGCCGGTAATCGCGTACCGCTGGCCAGCCGACCGTCGAGCACTCGCACCCGCAAGGCCTGATAGAGCTGACGACTCAAACCCTGACGGCGATCGAGTTCGATACCCGCCGGGTTGAATGACAAGGACAGTGGCTCGCTGGTCATGGCAATGGACCTATGAAATTGGTCGTTAATGGCTCTTACAACAGACCAATAGCCTGCCTAGGATGCAGGCATTCGCCAAGGAAAATCTCCATGTACACGCCAAGCAGCTTTGCCATAGATGATTTGCATGAACTGCACCAGCAGATACTCGGTACCCGCCTCGCTGTGTTGGTCACACACGGGGAACAAGGTCTGCAAGCCAGCCATTTGCCGCTGCTGCTGAGTTCAGACCAGGGCCCGAATGGCACCCTTTTTGGACACTTTGCCAAGGCCAATCCGCAATGGAAGGAACTGCAGAACGGCGCCGAAGCCCTGGTGATTTTTGCCGGTGCCGACGCTTACGTCAGCCCGGGGTTTTACCCGAGCAAAGCCGAGCACGGCAAAGTGGTGCCGACCTGGAACTACGTCGCCGTGCATGCGTACGGCACGGCCGAAGTGTTCACCGACGCCGATCGCCTGCGCACGCTGGTCAGCGCGCTGACTGATCGTCATGAAGCGAGTCGCGCCAGTCCATGGAAAGTCGCCGATGCCCCCGCCGACTACATTGACGGGATGCTCAAGGCCATCGTCGGTTTTGCCTTGCCGATCCAGCGCCTGGAAGGCAAACGCAAGCTCAGCCAGAACCGCAACGCTGCAGACATCACCGGTGTGCGCGAGGGGCTTGCCGCCAGCCCTGATGTGCACGACCAGGCCCTCGCCCACTTGATGCGTTAAGGAATGAACATGAGTCAGATCGACATACGCCAGGTCACCGCCGACGACCGCGCCGCCTGGTTGCCCTTGTGGCAAGCGTACCTGCGCTTCTACAACACCGAACTGCCTGAGGCCGTCACCCAAAGCACGTGGCAGCGCCTGGTCGACCCGAGCGAACCGACCCATGCCGCGCTGGCCTGGGCCGACGGCAAAGCGGTGGGCATGGTGCACTTCATCTACCATCGTTCGAACTGGAGCATCGAAAACTCCTGCTACCTGCAAGACCTGTTGGTAACGCCTGAAACCCGCGGCACTGGCGTCGGCCGACAGTTGATCGAATTCGTTTACGCGACAGCCAAAGAGGACGGTTGCTGCAAGGTCCACTGGCTGACCCACGAAACCAATACCACTGCGATTCAGCTCTATGAGCGCATCGCCGAACGCCCCGGTTTCATCCAGTTTCGCAAAGCCATTTAAGGTTCAAGGAGAGCAGCATGTCAATTTCACTCGCCGACTGGAAAGGCGTTCCGGCACCGTCGGTTCAAACCATCGAAGGGCGTTTCATCCGCCTGGAAAAACTCGACCCGGCGCGTCACGCCGACGGTTTGTGGAAGGCCCTGCAAGGCCCGGGTGCCGACCCGAAACTCTGGGACTATTTGCCATACGGTCCTTTCCCGGAGCGCAGCGCGTTCAACGATTGGCTGAACAATCATGCGGCCAATAGCGACCCGTACTTCTTCAGCGTGATCGACCGTGCCAGCGGCGATGTGCAGGGCATCCTCAGTTTGATGTCGATTGTTCCTTCACAAGGCCGGATCGAGATCGGCCATGTCACTTTCGGCGCGCCAATGCAGCGCTCGCCGAAAAGCACCGAGGCGGTTTACCTGCTCGCCAAAGAGTCGTTTGCCTTGGGTTACCGACGCCTGGAGTGGAAGTGCAACAACGGCAACGCCCGCTCCAAATACGCAGCCGAACGACTGGGGTTCAGTTTTGAAGGCGTGTTTCGTCAGCACATGGTGGTCAAGGGGCAGAACCGGGATACGGCGTGGTATTCGATTCTGGACTCGGAATGGCCGGCGATCGGGGCGGGGTTTGAGCGCTGGCTATCCGATGAGAACCAGACGGATTCGGGGCAGGTGAAAACCCTGGCCGAGTGCCGCAGGTAAAACATCGGCGCCTGGACGGACGCCTTCGCGAGCAAGCTCGCTCCCACAATTGATCTGCGGCGATCCCCAATATTGCGTTCACCGAAAATCCCTGTGGGAGCGAGCTTGCTCGCGATTGGCTTCACGCTAATTTCTGGGCAAGCACCGCAATATGCTCCGGCCCGATCCCGCAGCAACCACCCAAATGACTGGCGCCGCGTTCTTTCCAATCAGCCGCCCACTGCAAATAACCTGGCGGATCGAGGTCTTCGCGCAGTGGGTCCAAACCGTCGTTGGCCGTGGCCTCTTTCGGTTGCGGCGGGAAGGCATTGGCGTAGGCGCCGATGTGAATCTTCACCCCCAAACGCTCGAAGGTTTCCCGCGCGGCATCAATCGCAGCACCGATCACTTCCGGCTGGCTGCAATTGAACAGCAACGTCTCGACGCCCAGCTCAGCCGCCACTGCTGCGGCGTCAGCCACCGGCTCACCCGAACGCAGGCGCGGCACCTCATCCGTGTCCTCATCCTTCAGGGTAAACGACAGCCAGAACGGTTTGCCGTCCGTTGGCAGACCGGCATGGATCGCTCGCGCTTCAACGATCGAGCTCTGGGTTTCCGCCAGCCACAGATCGACATGAGGCGCGAGACCCTTCACCAGCGGCGCCAACAATTCAGTCACCCGAGCAGCATCGAAAAGGTCCGGACGGTAGGACCCAAACAGCGGCGGCAATGAACCGGCCACCCGCACCGCTTTGCCCGAAGCCTCTACAGCGCGCCGAGCCAGCTCACCGGCCAACGCCGCGAGCGCCTGCCCTTCGGCTGCAAAACGCTCTTCGCCAATGTGAAACGGCACCACCGCGTAACTGTTGCTGGTAATCACGTTGGCACCGCTTTCGATATAAGCCGTGTGTACCGCCTGTACCGCTTGCGGCGCTTCGCTCAAGGCCAGCGCCGACCACTCGGGCTGTCTGAACGGCGCGCCTCGGCGCTGCAACTCACGACCCATGCCGCCATCCAGAATTACTGTGCTTGCTGCGCCCATATGCTTTTCACTCATAAGCTTATGAAAATAACTCACTACCAGAGTCGCTCTTATAACTATTTAATACGCACCATCCGGTTAATAACAACCTCTTTTTTTATCAGGGATCGACTGTGAAATTCCAACCACTCCTGGCCCTGGGCCTGACGATTCTGGCTGCCTCCACCCAAGCCTTTGGCGGCGCCACGCTGGATCGCGTCGAAAAAAAGAAAGAGCTCGTGGGCGTATTGATGGAAAGCTATCCACCCTTCTCGTTCCTCAATGATCAGAACCAGCTCGATGGCTTCGACGTCGACGTGGCCAAGGCCGTGGCAGACAAACTGGGCGTCAAACTGCGCCTCGAAACCCCGTCCTGGGACGTGATCGCCGCCGGCCGCTGGAGTGGGCGCTACGACATCTGCATCTGCTCCATGACCCCGAGCAAGGCCCGCGCTGAGGTCTTCGACTTCCCGGTCGAGTACTACGCCTCGCCAGCCGTGATCGTGGTCAACACCAAGGACGACAGCATCCACAGTGCCAAAGACCTGAGCGGCAAGAAAGTCGGCCTCACCAGTGCCTCCAGCTACGAAAGCTACCTGAACAAGAACCTGGTGATCGAAGGCGCCGAGGACACTCGATTGCAGTACCCGTTCGAAGACGTGCAAATCGCGCCGTATGACACCGACAATGTCGCCTTCCAGGACCTCGGCCTGGGCGCTGGCGTTCGACTGGACGCGATCCTCACCAACCTTGTCACTGCACAACCGCGCCTGACCGAAGACAAACGCTTCAAGCTCGCTGGCGAGCCGCTGTACTCGGAGCCGAACTCGGTGGCCATTGAAAAAGGCGACGCCCAGTGGGACGCCAAAGTGCGTGACGTCTTCGCTCAGCTGAAACAGGACGGCACCCTGAGCAAGCTGTCGCAAAAATGGATCGGTGCCGACATCAGTAAATGACTTCTTTCCCAAAACCTCCCCAGCCGCCGCAACCGGTGGCTGAGTCGCTGTTGCAACGGATCTTCGGTTTCCGCACGCGGCTGTACCTGACCTGGGCAGCGATGCTCGGGTTGTTCGCCAGCTTCTTCCTGAGCTTCGACCTGAAGTTCTCGATCATCCTCGACAAACTGCCGAACCTGATCGGCCTGCACCTGGCGCCCAACGGCTTTTTGCAGGGCGCGGCGCTGACGCTGTTTCTGTGCCTGTGCTCGATCGTGACCTCCTCGCTGCTGGGCTTCATCACCGCCCTGGCGCGGCTGTCGAAAAGCGCCGTGGCCTTCGGGATTGCGAGCTTCTATGCCTCGTTCTTTCGTGGCACACCGCTGCTTATCCAGATCCTGCTGATCTACCTCGGCCTGCCACAACTCGGCATCGTCCCGGGCGCCATCGCCGCCGGCATCATCGCCCTGTCGCTAAATTACGGCGCCTACCTGAGCGAAATCTTCCGCGCCGGCATCCTCGGCGTCCCCCACGGCCAACGCGAAGCGTCCCTGGCGCTGGGCATGCGCGAAACCGTGATCTTCTGGCGCGTCACCCTGCCCCAGGCCATGCGCACCATCATCCCGCCGACCACCAACCAATTCATCTCGATGCTCAAAGACTCGTCGCTGATCTCGGTGATGGGGGTTTGGGAGGTTATGTTTTTGGCGCAATCGTATGGGCGGTCGAGCTATCGCTACATCGAAATGCTGACGACGGCAGCGGTGATTTATTGGGTGATGTCGATTGGGTTGGAGCTGATTCAGGCGAGGATGGAGCGGCATTATGGGAAGGCGTATTTGAGCCGTAGTTAGCGAAAGGCAGATGAGTTTCCGCGTTTGCGATAGCCGACCATGTCTCGATTTGTTGTAAGAAAAAGCGTCAGCTCGAACGGGTAAAAACAACCTTCCTCAGGAGGCTGGCAATTTTCTACACAACCTTCTGACAACCCCCGCAAGCCCACCGGAAGCAGCTGACATCGGCACCTATAGCCTCCCTCTTAGAGTTTGGCCTCCTATCAACAGAGGCCGAATTCGATGTCCGTTCAACATAAATACCGACCAAAACACCTGGCGCTGGCCATTGCGCTTGCGTTGGGTTTCACTGAAATTTCGCTTGCCCAGCAAGTATCCATCGATGCCACCATTCCTTCGGGTGCAACGCCGGAGCAGCTCATAGCGGCGCTGGACGCATTTATAAATGACCCCGCCACCAACAAGATTCCCATCAACAAAGCAGCGGATGGTACTGATCGGACATTCGGCGATGGAGATGATCTGGTCATTGTGTCTGGCCGCGGAGTCCTTTCCGGATTGATTGACGGTGGTGACGGTGTCAACTTCCTGCAACTCGATACCGCGAGCGGTGGCACGTTAGGCGAGAGTCGTCGTTTTGAAGGCCTGGAGCTCAAACGAAGCACTTGGACCATGAATGGTTCCGGTGATTTCAATACCGGTGTCTTGATACGTTCAAAAGCAACGCTAATAAATAATGGGCATATCCAGGGTGGGGCGTTGACCCAAGGAACACTTGTCAACAACGGAAAGATTGGCGGCGGCGCGACCGTGCAATCAGGAGGCACCCTGAACAACCCAGGAACTATCGAAGGCGACGTCGTTATCCATGAAAAAGGTGCTTTTGCGGGCAACGGTGTAACGGGTTCCCTGAAGGTAAACGGAAAGCTTTCTGTCGACGGTTTGCACGGTGCACCGAAAGTTAAAGGTGACTTGAATCTCTCCAAAACTGCCGAGCTAACCTACGAGGTCAATGCCGACCGCAAAAGTGAAACGATATTAGTCGGCGGCACCGCCAGCCTTGGCGACGCCACACTGAACATCATTGCAGCACCGGGTGACTACCCGCTAATCAGCGAAAACAACATCCTTATTGCCAATAAAGTCGAAGGAGAATTTGGGAAAGTCCTCAACAACCTTGCCTTTTTAACGCCCAAGCTCAAATACGAAGAAAAGACTGTCGACCTGATCTTCGTCCGTAACGATGTAAAGATGGAGAGTGTCGCAACCACGGATAACGGGAAGGAAGTCGCCCAAAGCATTGAAGAGCCGAAGGACATACCTCAAGCACCCTCTGTCGCTGAAGCCCCGAATCCACCTGCAATTACCGACACATCCGTTCCGGTCTCCACACCGACAACAACCGCTGAAAAACCATCGACAGCCGCAACGCCACCCACCACCGACCAGCCCGTCACTGCCTCAACTCCACCCCCAGCTACCAATTCCATCGCCGCAGTGCCAAAGGCATCCAGCCCCACAAACGCTGCTGTCGCAGCCCTGCTCAGCGCTGACAAACAAACGGCATCTGTTGCCATCGAACAGCTGGCCGGCGGCCAGAACGCCAACCTTGCGAAAGCGACCCTGAACAGTGACAGCCCAATCAGCGCGACCATGCTCTCGGCCATGCGTCAGCTGGACAGCGCCAGTAGCTACAGCAATTCCACCAGGCGCAATGGACCACGCCTGGCCGCCGGCAGCGAAGACAATGGCCGAGTCTGGCTTCAAGCATTGGGTCACGGTGGGACACTGGATCGCGACCACGACGCTCTGAAACACACAACCCACGGCCTGGTACTGGGAGCTGATTGGGGCATCGATGAGGAATGGCGCATCGGGGTGATGAGCGGCAAATCCGAAACGCGCCTGGACAGCCGCGGACTCGACGGCGATCTCGACAGCTGGCATTTGGGAGCTTATGCCCTACGTCAAAACGGACCAATGTCCCTGCGCCTGGGCGCGACCTATAGCAACCACGACGGCAGCACTAAACGCCGGGTTGCCTTCAAAGGTTTCAGCGACCGTCCTGAAGGCCGTTACGATGCCAACACCCAGCAGGCCTTTGCGGAAGTGGGTTACAACCTGGGCCAGGCCAACGTCAGCATCGAACCGTTTGCCAGCCTGGGCTACCAACGCTATCAGCGCGACACTTACACGGAAAAAGGTGGCGCAGCGGCACTGAAGGTCCACGGTCAAACCCAGAACAACATGAACAGCACATTCGGCCTACGGCTGGCGAAGCTCAACACTCTGGATAACGGCATGCAACTGACGCCGCGATTCAGTGCCGGCTGGAAACACACTTACGGGGACGTCTACAGCGATACCCGCCAACGATTGGTGACGGGCGGAAAAAACTTCACCGTTTCCGGTGCGACGCTGGATCGTGACAGTCTGCTGGTCGATGCAGGGCTGGACCTTGGATTGTCAGCAAAACACACCCTGGGCGTCGGCCTGACTGGCGAGATCGGCACCGACAGCCGAAACCACGGCGTCACGGGTCAGTGGCGAATGAGTTTCTAACAGCCACAAACCCGGGGCGAAAAAAAAGGGGAGCACGTGCCCCCCCGAGGTTTAAAGCGGTATATCGAGGCTGTTAACTCAGCCTTCGATCTCGATCAGTATTTCGCCCGGGTTCACCCGGTCGCCCTTGGCCACGTGGATGGCGGTGACTTTGCCGGCGATGGCCGCCTGGACTTCGGTTTCCATCTTCATCGCTTCGGTGATCAGCACGGCCTGGCCGGCTTTCACGGTGTCGCCTTCCTTGACCAGTACGTCGACGATGTTGCCCGGCATGGTGGTGCTGACGTGGCCCGGTGCAGTGGCTTGCTTGCGCTTGCTGCTGCCGCCGCTGACGAATTCGTTGAGCGGTTCGAACACCACTTCTTCCGGCATGCCGTCGATAGACAGGTAGAAGTGGCGCTTGCCTTCAGCCTTGACGCCGACACCGGTGATGTCGACGCGGTAGGTTTCGCCATGGACGTCGATGACGAACTCGGTCGGCACACCTTCGCCACCGGCCGAGGTCACGCCGCCGGCTTCAGGAATCGGCAGCAGCACTTCAGGCGTCAGGGTGCCGGCGGCGCGTTCTTCGAGGAACTTGCGACCGATGTCCGGGAACATGGCGTAGGTCAGCACGTCTTCTTCAGACTTGGCCACCGTGCCGATTTCGCCACGCAGCTTGGTCATTTCCGGCTTGAGCAGGTCGGCCGGACGCACGTCGATCACTTCTTCGCTGCCGATGGCCTGGCGACGCAGTTTTTCGTTCACGGTGCCCGGCGCTTTGCCATAGCCGCCTTGCAGGTAAAGCTTCACTTCGTTGGTGATGGTCTTGTAGCGCTCACCGGCCAGCACGTTGAAGAACGCTTGAGTGCCAACGATCTGCGAGGTCGGGGTCACCAGCGGAGGGAAGCCGAGGTCTTCACGAACGCGCGGGATTTCGGCCAGCACTTCGGCCATGCGGTTCAGAGCGCCCTGCTCTTTCAATTGGTTGGCCAAGTTGGAAATCATCCCGCCCGGCACTTGGTTGACTTGCACACGGGTGTCGACGGCGGTGAATTCGCTTTCGAACTGGTGGTACTTCTTGCGCACAGCGTAGAAGTACAAGCCAATCTCTTGCAGCAGTTCCAGGTTCAGGCCGGTGTCGTACTCGCTGCCTTTAAGGGCGGCGACCATCGATTCGGTGCCCGGATGGCTGGTGCCCGAGGCAAAGCTGGAGATCGCGGTGTCGATGTGATCGGCGCCGTTCTCGATGGCCTTCAGTTGGCACATCGTTGCCATGCCAGCGGTATCGTGCGAGTGAATGAACACGGGCAGCGATTGCTCGGATTTCAACGCTTTGACCAGTTCGCCGGTGGCGTACGGAGTCAGCAGGCCAGCCATGTCCTTGATCGCCACCGAGTCGCAACCCATGGCTTCCATTTGCTTGGCTTGCGCCACGAACGCCTCGATGGTGTGCACCGGGCTGGTGGTGTAAGCGATGGTGCCTTGAGCGTGTTTGCCAGCCGCTTTCACCGCTTCGATGGCGACTCGCAGGTTACGTACGTCGTTCATCGCGTCGAAGATGCGGAACACGTCGATACCGTTGACCGCAGCTTTGGCGACGAAAGCTCTGACCACGTCATCGCTGTAGTGGCGATAGCCCAGCAGGTTCTGGCCACGCAGGAGCATTTGCAGACGCGTGTTAGGCAATGCCGCGCGCAGTTGGCGCAGGCGCTCCCACGGGTCTTCTTTCAGGAAGCGTACGCAGGCGTCGAAGGTCGCGCCGCCCCAGCATTCCAGCGACCAGTAGCCGACTTTGTCGAGCTTGTCGCAGATCGGCAGCATGTCTTCGGTGCGCATGCGGGTCGCGAGCAGCGATTGATGGGCGTCGCGCAGGATTGTGTCGGTAACGTTTATCTTTTTAGAAACAGGGGGATTGCTCATTGTTCTATTCCTCACAGGCCTGCGTGGGCGGCGATGGCGGCGGCGATGGCCAGGGCCAGCTCTTCGGGTTTGCGCTTGATCGAGTAGTTGGTCAGTTCAGGGTGGCTTTCAACGAAGCTGGTGTTGAACTGGCCGCTCCGGAATTCCGGGTTACGCAGGATTTCCTGGTAGTACGCGGCGGTGGTCTTGACCCCTTGCAGACGCATGTCGTCGAGGGCGCGCAAGCCACGGTCCATCGCCTCTTCCCAGGTCAACGCCCATACGACCAGTTTCAGGCACATGGAGTCGTAGTACGGCGGAATGGTGTAGCCGGTGTAGATCGCCGTGTCGGTGCGCACGCCGGGGCCGCCGGGCGCGTAGTAACGGGTGATCTTGCCAAAGCTCGGCAGGAAGTTGTTTTTCGGGTCTTCGGCGTTGATCCGGAATTGCAGCGCGAAACCGCGGTGCTGAATGTCTTCCTGTTTCACCGAAAGCGGCAGGCCGGACGCGATGCGAATCTGCTCGCGCACGATATCGATGCCGGTAATTTCTTCGGTGATGGTGTGTTCCACCTGCACCCTGGTATTCATCTCCATGAAGTACACCTCGCCCTCGGCGAGCAGGAACTCCACGGTGCCGGCGTTCTCATAACCCACGGCCTTGGCTGCGCGCACCGACAGGTCGCCGATGTAGGCGCGCTGTTCCGGGGTCAGTTGCGGGCTCGGGGCGATCTCGATGAGCTTCTGGTTGCGACGCTGGATCGAGCAATCACGCTCGAACAGGTGCACCACGTTGCCAAAACTGTCGCCGAGGATCTGCGCTTCGATGTGTTTCGGATTGACGATGCATTTTTCGAGGAATACTTCCGCCGAACCGAAAGCCTTGGTGGCTTCGGAAATGACTCGCGGGAATGCTTGTTCAAGTTCTTCGCGGCTATCGCAGCGACGGATACCACGACCACCACCACCGGAAGTCGCCTTGAGCATCACCGGATAACCGATGCGGTCGCCTTCGATCAAGGCTTCCGCGATATCCGCGACGTTGCCTTCGGTACCCGGGGTGACGGGTACGCCAGCCTTGATCATGCTGCGACGGGCTTCAGTCTTGTCACCCATGCGGCGAATCACTTCAGCCGATGGACCGATGAACTTAATGCCGCGCTCGGCGCAGATATCTGCCAGTTCAGCGTTTTCCGAGAGGAAACCGTAGCCGGGATGCAACGCATCACAACCGGTTTCTACCGCCAGATTCACCAGCTTGCGCGCATTCAGGTAACCGGCCAGTGGCTCGGCACCGATGCTGTGGGCCTCGTCCGCACGCTTCACATGCAACGCATGGCGGTCGGCGTCGGAATAGATCGCGACCGAGCGAATGCCCATCTCGGCGCAGGCACGTACGATTCGTACGGCAATCTCACCACGGTTGGCGATCAGGATCTTTTTTATCACTTGGAGGTTCCCTTGAGCCGGTGGTACCCACGACCTGCTAGACCAGGTCGACGCGTGACCAAATGTTTCGATTCAGTCGCAGCTCCACACTAGCCCCCACAAGGGATTAACAAAAATGATTAATAATTGGGTCAGCCATAAGTAAAGACTTATAGTTGACGCATCAGCCTGCGGTGAGAGTGTCTATAAAATGCGTAAGTCCTTGATGCGTATGACTTTGCGTCAATTGCAGATCTTCAATGAAGTCTGTGATTTGAGGTCCTATAGCCGCGCAGCCGACGAAATGTCTCTCACACAACCTGCCGTGAGCCTACAGATTCGTCAACTTGAAGAGCTGATTGGTCAGCCTTTGTTCGATTACGTCGGCAAAAAGCTCTACATGACCGAGGCAGCCGAGGCCCTTCAGCGCGCCAGCCGGGACATTTTCGGACGCCTGGAAAACCTCGACATGCAGCTTTCAGACATGCAGGGATCGCTGCAAGGACAGCTGAAACTGGCGGTGGAATCCAGCGCCAAGTATTTCGTGCCGCATCTGTTTGCCGCGTTCAAGCACCAGCATCCGGAAGTGAACCTGCACCTGACGGTGGTTAACCGCGGACAAGTGATTCGACGCCTGTCGGACAACCGCGATGATTTGGTGATCATGTCGATGGTGCCGCAAGACATGGGGCTGGAGTTTCTGCCGTTTCTCAACAATCCAATCGTGGCCGTGGCGCCGCCGGATCATCCGCTGTCCCACATGGGACCGCTGCGCTTGCAGGATCTGGAGCCTTATACGCTGCTGTTGCGCGAACCGGGCTCCGGTACGCGACTGGCTTGCGAGGAGTATTTCAAGGAGAAGCGCGTGCACTTCACGCAGACCCAAGAGGTGGCGTCGGCCGAAGCCCAGCGTGAATGCGTACGGGCGGGTCTGGGCCTGGCGCTGTTGACGCGCCACGCCCTGAACCTTGAATTGGCGACCGGCGCACTCATAGAGCTGCCGGTCGAAGAGCTGCCGCTGTACCGCAGCTGGTGCCTGGTACAAGCCAAGGCAAAACGGCTGTCACCGGTGGCGCACGCATTCCTTGCGTTTATTCGCAGTGAGCGGGTGCAGATCAGCGCGCTGGTTGAGCGTTTCGACGGGAAGTTGCCGGTGCCGCCTGCCAGTAATTGAGCTCCAGCTCAGGGAATTCACCGATCTCGGCCAGCAGTTGGCGACGTTCGCAGCGATCTTCGATAGCGCGGCGAAATTCCATGCGGCGCTGGTCTTCCTGCTGACGACGGGTTCTGGCGGCGCTGTTGCGTTCTTCGTAGGGCTGGGCCATTTCGAGTCTCCCAAGGCGATTACGGGAGTTTCAAGATAGGCGCGAGGGATGACGGTTTGGCGGCGGACGGGTTACAGGGATGTGAACATTGAAAAGCAAAGATCGCAGCCTTCGGCAGCTCCTACATGGGAATGTGTACACCTTTAGGAGTTGCCGAAGGCTGCGATCTTTTGACTTTAATCGTCCAGCGCTTTTACCGATTTAGGCGACAGCCGCAAGCTGCGCAGGCTGCGCTTGACGCTCTTGAGGTGGTTGACCAGGCTCGGCCCGCGCGCCATGGCCACGCCCATCGCCAACACGTCGATCACCACCAGGTGGGCGATGCGCGAGGTCAGCGGCGTATAGATCTCAGTGTCTTCGTGCACATCGATCGCCAGGTTGACCGTCGACAGTTCGGCCAACGGTGTCTGGCTTGGGCACAAGGTAATCAGCGAAGCGCCGCTCTCGCGCACCAGGTTGGCAGTGATCAACAAATCTTTGGAACGCCCGGACTGGGAAATACAGATCGCCACGTCGGTCGGTTTCAACGTGACCGCCGACATCGCCTGCATGTGCGGGTCGGAATACGCCGCCGCCGTCAGCAACAAACGGAAGAACTTGTGCTGGGCATCGGCCGCCACTGCGCCCGAAGCACCAAAGCCATAGAACTCGACCCGCTGGGCCTGCGACATGAGCGACACAGCACGCTGCAACTCCACCGGATCAAGCTTCTCGCGAACCTCCATCAGCGTGTGCAGGGTGGTGTCGAAGATTTTCAGGCTGTAGTCAGCGACCGAATCGTCTTCATGAATCGCAAACTGCCCGAAGCTCGCGCCAGCAGCCAGGCTCTGTGCCAGTTTCAGCTTCAAGTCCTGGAAACCGGAGCAACCGATGGCGCGACAGAACCGCACGATGGTCGGTTCGCTGATGCCCACGTTGTGGGCCAGGTCGGCC
>NZ_JBBWCB010000047.1:0-43096 GCF_039888995.1 Pseudomonas rossensis
GGCTCGGAGGAGTGGGCCGAAACGCCGGTGACCGTCAGCTTGACGTCTTTGCCGACGACCTTGGCGGTTACCTCGAAGTTGCCGCCATTGCGCTTGGCATAATCGCTACCTGCCTTCTGCAGGCTGGCGGCCAATTCAGCAGGCTTGTCACTCAAAAGGGTGGCGACCGATGTCGACGGAATCTGGTTGGTGGCCATGCCGCCCGTCATCGATATGATTTCAGCGCCCTTGCCCTCTGCCTTGCGCTTGGCAAAGTTCGCCATGACAGTGCCGTAGCCTTTCTCGGCAATCACTACCGGGTAGCCACCATCCAGCGCCAGGTTGTAGTTGGGTGTCGGGTTGTGTTCGAAGTAATAGGGGATGGCGTCGCCGGTGGTTTCTTCGGTGGTGTCGACCAGCAACTTGAGATTCCTGGCCAGCGGCAGCTTCTCTTCCTTGATGATCTTCATGGCGTAGAGCGTTACCACGATGCCGTTCTTGTCATCCTCGGTGCCCCGGCCATACATGCGGTCGCCGATCAGAGTGACCTTGAACGGGTCAAGTCGGGTGCCGTCTTTCAGGACCCAGTTCTCCGGCGTCACGGGCACCACATCGGCATGCGCGTGAATGCCCACGACTTCATCGCCACTGCCTTCCAGGGAGATTTCATAGACGCGGTTGTCGATGTTGCGAAAGTTCAGGTTGAAGGCCTGTGCAAGACCCTTGATCTTGTCGGCGATCTTGATGAATTCGGGATTGTCGTGCTGGGCAACACCGTCCACGCGGAAGGTCGGAATTGCCACCAGCTCGCGCAGGGTCTCGGTGGCGGCGCTGCCGTACTTCACGCGTGCATAGAGGCCGAGCAGGCGATGGATCTCGTTCTGCTGTTCGGGGGATAGGGCCTTTTTGTCGAGAAAGGCGCTGATGGCCGGGCCGAGGTCGTCGGTTTTGCCAAGGTCGCTTTTGGCCAGGCCTCCCAGGAACTGCCTGAAATCCGTTACCGATGCGTCGCTGAAGGTCTTGAGGATGGCCGCGCTCTGTTGCGGGGTGATGTTAGCGTGCGCTGTCAGGGTGAACGACGAAAGGCTGGCCAGTATCAGGGTTGACGCGGCCAGGTGCTTGAGTGAGAAATTCATTGTTGGGGGCATTCCTTTGCAGGCAGTTTGTGAGAGATTTCTGATCGATGAGGCAAGAAAACTTTCCCAAACTAACACCACGAGTGAGCAGTACGGGAGTCCCTGAAGTGAGATCTGTCGCACAGAAATGCAAAAGCGACGCAGAAACGAAAAAGGCCCGTCAGCCGACTGAGCGGGCCTTCTGCATGGGTGCAGGTTTTACATCGACAGAATCAGGCGCCCCGCGAACAGGATCAGAATCACCCCCATGGTGCGTTCGAACCAGTGCCCCATGCGCATAAACAGCAGCCGTACCCGAGCACTGGAAAAGAACAGCGCGACGATCACAAACCACAGCGCATTCACAAAACACATCCAGATTCCGTAAAGCGCCTGGATCTTCAGTGGCGTTGTGGCGCTGATGATGGTGGTGAAGATCGCCAGGAAAAACAGTGTGGCTTTCGGGTTGGTCGCGTTGGTCAGGAAGCCGGTGGTAAATGCCTTCAGCAACGTTTGTTCTACGGCCGGTTCGTCAGGCTTGTCGCCTTCCAGTACGGTCTTGGGCTTGCTGCGCAACAGGCTGACACCGAGGTACAAAATGTAAGCGCCACCCACAACCTTGGCCACCGTCAGTAGCCAAGGCGTCGTGTGCATCAGCGCGCCGACCCCGAGCAAGGTGTAAAGCACATGCACGGAAATGCCCGCGCCGATGCCCAGCGCCGTGCAAATCCCGACCAGTCGACCGAAGCGCACACTCTGACGGATGGTCACTGCGAAGTCCGGTCCGGGTGCGACCACAGCCAGAAAGTGGATAGTTGCCAGCGCCAGAAACTCGCCCAGGTAATTCGAAAGCATTTCAACTCCAGAAAGTAAGGGGTGAAGCATTGCCGCGATAGCCGACAAAGAACGAAAGGCTCAAGCGCGGATCAGCCACACCCGGTGTCACCGAGTGCATGCAGCGCGAATTGAACATGATGAAATCACCCGGCTCGGGAAGAATCTCCAGGGTCGGAGTCCCGAGCAGAGCCGGATCGATTCCGTAACTGTCGCCACGCATTTCGTCGAACTGGTCCGGGGAGATGTCGTGGTCCCACATCTGCAGTGCACCGCCCTCGGCGGGCATGTTCAGGTAAACATTGCAGGCGAACTGCGCTTCCAGGCTTTTGGCCTGATAACTGTCCGGGGCGTCCTTGGCGAAAATGTCGTGGTGGGCCAGAAAACAGATCCCGGGTTTCACCACCCGGGACAGCCCGACATACATCTTGCGACCGTAGAGATTTTCCAGGTGCGCACCCGCCGGCCAGGACTCGTCGAGCATGCAGCGCAGGGTGTCGACGGGGGACGAATAGGGCGCACACCGGTTGCGTAATTCCGCAATGTTGCGGGTGGCGCGTTCGAAATAATCTTCGATCAGCAGCGGCTGGTTTTCCGCTTCATAAAACGCCATGCCGATGCGACCGATGCTTGGCGCATTGATATAGCCTTCGAAGCCCGGGGCGAGGATCTTGTCGCCAATCTGAATCGCCAGTGGCTTGGGCAACAAGCCTTTGACGCGGATGGCGAGGACTTCTTCGTTGGCCAGTTTTTTTATGCACGTCTCATCGAGACGCTCGACGTCAAGCATCATGTCTTAGGTCCATCTATCAGATAGTCAACAGAACCCGCGACCGCAGGTTCCCCCGGCGTCAGGCGATGACAGGAACGGCATCGCCCAAATGCTCAATCCACGCTGTAGTGGACTGACAGCGTTCCCTTCTTCAGTGAAAGGGACGTGATTGTGACCGTGCCCAGATCCTTCAGGCTGCGTACATGGGTGCCGCCGCAGCCGTAGGCGGGCAGTTCACCGAAACCGATTTCCCGGGCGCCTTCACGCATTGACGTCAGGCGCGGCAGATCATTGGCGATCCACTGCTCGATGCCGTGCTGAATCATCTCTGCATCAACCTCTTTTGCCGACTCTGCCGGTTTGAATTGCACGCGTCCTTCGCCCGGCCAGTGATGAGCCTTGATCGGCATCCAGCCCATGGCCTGGACGAAGTGGCCGATCAGGTGGCCGGCGGAATGCATGCGTGAATTGAACTGGCGGCGTTGTTCGTCGACACGAATCTGAGTCATGCCCGGTTTTACCGGATGGTCGACGAAATGAATGATCCGGTCCGGATCCTGAACAACCCGCAGCACCCGGCTTTCGCCGATCCAGCCGGTGTCAAAGGGCTGTCCACCGCCTTGGGGATGAAACAACGTGGCGCGCAGCACCACGACAAATTCGTTCTCGTGGGGCGTGCAATCCAGGACTTCCACATTGGCCTTGAGGTCATCACTATGGAAAAAGAGGCGAAGCGTCATATTCCATGCCCTTATTAACAATTCTATTTTTTATTATATGAAGCGTGGAATTGCGTGATAATCCGTTCAAACATCAAAGGACTGTTGCGCTGTGAGCATAAATCTTCCACTGCCATTGCTCGGTGAAATGGCGATCTTCGTCAAGGTTGTCGAGACCGGCAGCTTCTCCGAGGCCGCTCGCCAGTTGGGTTCTTCACCCTCGGCGGTCAGTCGCAGCATTTCGCGTCTGGAGAAGGCGCTCGCCACCCGTTTACTGCAGCGAACCACGCGCAAGTTGCGCTTGAGCGACGGTGGGGAAGAGGTGTTCAAGCGCTGCCGGGAGATGGTCAGCGCAGCCAAGTCGGTGATGGAGATCAGCGGTCAGTTCACCCATGAAGCGGAAGGACTGGTGCGCGTCAGTGTGCCGAAGGCGGTGGGGCGTTTCGTGATTCATCCGCATATGCCGGAATTTTTGCGTCGTTATCCCAAAGTGGATGTGGAGCTGTTGCTTGAGGACCGCCAGGTGGATTTGATCGACGACAACGTTGATCTGGCGATTCGTATTACAGATCGGCCACCTGCTGGACTGGTCGGGCGGCAATTGCTCACCATCGATCATATGCTCTGTGCAACGCCGCAATACCTGGCCGAACACGGCACACCGACCCATCCCCACGACTTGCTCAACCACAGCTGCATCTATCTGGGCGAAACGCCGAGCGATGCACGCTGGAAATTCAAGAAAGGCACCAAGGCTGTCACCGTTGGCGTGCGCGGACGTTATGCGGCCAATCACACCGGCGTGCGGTTGGGCGCAGTGTTGCAGCACATCGGGATTGGCAGCCTGCCGTACTTCACTGCGCGTCATGCGTTGGAGCAGGGGCTGATCGTGCAGGTGCTGCCGGACTGGACTTTTCTGGCGTCATACCACGGCGGTGCCTGGTTGCTGCATTCGCCAACCCGTTATTTGCCACCGAAGTTACGGGTGTTGATCGACTATCTGGTGGCGTGCCTGGAGAAGGAACCAACGCTGAGCAAGCCGGGCAAGTTGAGTAGTGCGGGCAAGCTCGCGGCGGAGTATGAGTTGCCGGAGAGTGATGGGTTGCTCTGAAGCGAAGATCAAAAAAAAGGCCCGCATGTTCAACCATGCGGGCCTTTTGCATTTCTGACCGAGGATCAGTGCTTGCTGTCCTGGTTCGACATCGCCAGCAGCTGTTTTTCCTGGTTCCAGTCGAAAGGTTCGTCGTTTTGTTCAGCTTCGAAACGACGTTCTTCCAGCGCCTGGTACAAGTCGATTTCATCGTCGGGCATGTAATGCAGGCAGTCACCGGCGAAGTACCACAGCAGGTCGCGCGGGACCAGGTGGGCGATTTGCGGATAGCGGGTAATCACCTGGCACAGAATGTCCTGGCCCAGGTATTGGCTTTCGATCGGGTCGACCGGCAGCAACGCACGCAGTTCGTCGAAGCGCTCCAGGAACAAGGCATGGCTTTCTTCGGGAACCTGTTCGGCCTCACCTACGGCGACCAGGATGCTGCGCAGGTGGTCGAGCAAGACAAGATGATCGGCAACGACATTGGACACGAGATAAGTCCTCAAGAGCAAAACGGGCGCGGGAGTATAAAGCGCCCGCGCCCTTTTTTACATGGTAGAGGGCGCTGGCTGGATCAGCGGACCTTTCCTTCTGCCAGCGCCAGTTCCTTTTTGTCGAAATCATCGACATCAATCACCTTGCGCCGCGCCGCTTCGGCGTCACGCAGGGTCTGCGCTTCAACGGGCTGCAACACGCCAGCTTCAAGCGCTGCATCGATGGCGTGTTCCCCGGCGACCGGTTTGACCTGGCCGCTTTTGAGTGCGACATGAAGCTTTTTGCGCAGCGGTTGCGCGGCACTCAGCAGGTTACACGCATGTTGCAGGGCGCCGACCGGGTCATCCGTGGATTGCGGCCGGTAGCAACCGCCGAGCAACTCTTCCAGGGTCGGATCGCCCTTGGCGCGACCGATCACCGCCGCCACTTCCGCGCCGAGATTGTCCGATGGCCCTTTGTGACGACGACCGAACGGGAACACGATCACTCGCAACAGGCAACCCAACACCTTGTTCGGGAAGTTGGTCAGCAGTTCATCCAGCGCTCGTTCCGACTGACCCAGACTTTCTTCCATGGCCCAAGTAAACAGCGGTGCCATGTGCTCCGGTGAATCGAGGTCGTGGTAACGCTTGAGTGCGGCGGAGGCGAGGTACATGTTGCTGAGCACATCCCCCAGACGTGCCGACAGACGTTCGCGTCGTTTCAATTCGCCGCCCAGCAGCATCATGCTCAGGTCGGCGAGCATGGCGAACGCGGCAGCCTGCCGATTGAGGGCGCGGAAGTAACCCTGGCTGAGCCTGTTGCCCGGCATGTGTTCGAAATGGCCGACACCAAGGTTCAGCACCAGGGTGCTGGCGGCGTTGCTTACGGCAAAACCGATGTGCTTGAGCAGCAGACCATCAAATTCAGTGAGGGCCTGATCCTTGTCCTCACGTCCGGCGAGGGCCATTTCCTTGAGCACGAATGGATGGCAGCGAATCGCACCCTGACCGAAGATCATCAAGTTACGCGAGAGGATGTTCGCGCCTTCCACGGTGATGAAAATCGGTGCGCCATTCCAGCTGCGACCGAGGTAGTTGTTCGGCCCCATGATGATTGCCTTGCCGCCATGAACATCCATGGCGTGACTGATGCACTCGCGGCCGCGTTCAGTGAGGTGGTACTTGAGAATCGCCGACAGCACCGACGGCTTCTCGCCCAAATCCACTGCATTGGCCGTGAGCATCCGCGCGGCGTCCATCATCCAGGCGTTGCCGCCGATGCGCGCCATCGCTTCCTGAATACCTTCGAAGGCCGACAGTGGAACATTGAATTGTTCACGGACCTGAGCGTACTGGCCGGTCACCAGACTGGTGAACTTGGCGGCGCCGGTGCCGACCGCTGGCAACGAAATCGAACGCCCCACCGACAGGCAGTTCATCAGCATCATCCAGCCTTTGCCGAGCATTTCCTGGCCGCCGATGAGGAACTCCAACGGTACGAACACATCTTTGCCGGAGTTCGGGCCGTTCATGAATGAAGCGCCCAACGGCAAGTGACGGCGGCCGATTTCGACACCGGCAATATCGGTCGGGATCAACGCCAGACTGATCCCCAGGTCTTCCTCCTCACCCAGCAGGTGATCCGGGTCGTAGGCCTTGAAGGCCAGGCCGAGGAGGGTGGCGACCGGGCCCAGCGTGATGTAACGCTTCTCCCAGTTCAGACGCAGACCCAAGGTTTCCTTGCCTTCCCATTCACCTTTGCAGATCACCCCGGTGTCGGGCATGGAGCCGGCATCAGAGCCGGCCAGTGGGCCGGTCAGTGCGAAGCACGGGATGTCATCGCCGCGCGCCAGTCGTGGCAGGTAGTGGTTGCGTTGCTCGTCGGTGCCGTAATGCAACAGCAGTTCGGCCGGACCGAGGGAGTTGGGGACCATCACGGTAGAGGCAAGGTCGCCGCTGCGGGTCGCCAGTTTCATCGCCACCTGGGAGTGGGCATAGGCGGAGAAACCTTTGCCGCCAAACTCCTTGGGAATGATCAGGGCGAAGAAGCCGTTTTCCTTGATGTAGGCCCAGGCTTCGGGAGGCAGGTCCATGGTTTGACCGATCTGCCAGTCGCTGACCATGGTGCAGAGTTCTTCAGTCGGGCCGTCGATAAAGGCCTGTTCCTCTTCGCTCAACTGTACTTTTGGATAGGCCAGCAGTGTGTTCCAGTCCGGGCGACCGCTGAACAGTTCACCGTCCCACCACACCGTGCCGGCATCGATCGCATCGCGTTCGGTTTGCGACATCGGCGGCAGGGTTTTCTGGAACCAGCTGAACAGCGGCGCACTGAAATATTTACGGCGTAGATCGGGCAGCAACAAGGGCGCTGCGACAGCCGCGATCAACACCCAGAGAACCAGCAGCAACCAGCCTGGCGCGCGGCTGAAAACACCCATCGCCACCAGGTAGACGGCAACGATACCCAAGGCAGGCAGTGGAGCGATACGTCGGTGGGCTAAATAAGCAATCCCGACAACCAGAACCAGTATCCACAACAGCAGCATATTTAATCCTCCGTGAAACCAGGGCAAAACCAACTTTCAGAGCTTAGACGGCATCCGCAAAACAGGGTGGTCAGAGCGATGTGATTGAATTCGTGGGAAACCATGGATGAGTTTTGTAGGCCCGGTGGGCAACAGGCCGCGGAAATCGTTCGTTGGGTGGGCGGCAAAGCGTCCATGTTTGGCCGAAACGTCGTTATCTCTGTGCTGAACGTGTCGCTAGACTCGAGGCTTCCCCAGGAGATTGTTCTCATGCACGAGTATCTGAGTCCCGGCCCCTTCATCGATAGTGACCACCCGTCGGTGGTGGAGTTCGCCGAAAAACATCGCGGCAGTAGTCGCGATCCGCTCGAACAGGCGGTCAATCTCTATTACGCCGTGCGTGAAGCCGTGCGTTACAACCCTTACACCTTCAGTCGCGACCCGGATACCTTGCGCGGTAGTTATGCGCTGGCAGCGGGGGAGAGTTATTGCGTGCCCAAAGCCACGCTGCTGGCCGGGTGCGCCCGACATTGCGCGATCCCTGCGCGTATCGGCCTGGCGGATGTACGCAATCATTTATCGACGCCGCGGTTGCTCGAGTTGCTCAAGAGCGATGTGTTCGCCATGCACGGCTATACGGAGCTGTATCTCAATGGCCGCTGGGTCAAAGCCACGCCAGCGTTCAACCAAGGCTTGTGTGAACTGTTCAATGTCGCACCACTGGAATTCGACGGAATCAACGACAGCGTTTTCCATCCGTTCAATCGCGACGGCGAGCAATTGATGGAATACCTGATCGACCACGGCCAGTTCACCGACGTGCCTGAAGCGTTCTTTTTCGAGCACCTAGAGAAGTGCTATCCGCATCTGTTCAGCGACACACTGCCCGTGCTGCTGGGTGACATGCAGAGCGATTTGAGACGCGCCTGATCCGGCGTATGCTGCCTGCGCTTTCATCCATAAAGAGGCGGTCATGCTGAAGATCTGGGGTCGGAAAAACTCGTCGAATGTCAGAAAACCTTTGTGGGCCGCCGAGGAGCTGGGCCTGGCCTATGAAGCCATCGATGCGGGCGGTGCCTTTGGAGTAGTCGATACGCCGGAGTACCGCGCGATGAACCCCAATGGTCGCGTGCCGGTGATTGAAGACGATGGTTTCGTGCTGTGGGAATCCAACGCCATCGTGCGTTACCTGATGGCTCGCCACGCCAACGGCACGGCCTGGTATCCAGAGGATCTGCAGTCCCGGGCTTCTGCCGACAAGTGGATGGACTGGACCACTTCAAGTTTTGCCGGCCCTTTCCGCACGGTGTTCTGGGGTGTGTTACGTACACCGGAAAGTCAACAGGACTGGCCTGCAATCAACGCCGCGATCAAGGAGTGCGATGGCCTGCTGTCCATGGCCGATCAGGCGCTGGCGACCCAAACGTATCTGTCGGGCGATGAGATCGGCATGGGCGACATTCCTCTGGGCAGTTTCATTTATGCCTGGTTCGAGATGCCGATCGAGCGCGCACCGCAGCCTCATCTGCAAGCCTGGTATGCACGCCTGAAACAGCGTCCGGCGTATCAGAAAGCGGTTATGACCGCGTTGACTTAATACTCACTATCGACACACTTGACTGTACTTGTGTGGCGGCGACAAGCACCATTGCGCTCGTGCGCCGCGGTTGTATTAGTCGCCGCCCGCGCTTATTTGTCCCTTTCATCCCTTCTTGGTGCGTAAATCCGATATGAGTTCCGCTCTGTCCATCCGGCAGCTAACCAAAACCTACGGCAACGGTTTCCAGGCCCTGAGTGGTATCGATCTGGACGTCGCCGAAGGTGACTTTTTCGCCTTGCTCGGCCCTAACGGCGCCGGCAAATCCACGACCATCGGCATCCTCTCGACCCTGGTGAACAAGACCAGCGGGACGGTGAATATCTTCGGTCACGACCTGGACAAAAATCCTGCGCAGCTCAAGCGCTCCATCGGCGTGGTGCCCCAGGAATTCAACTTCAACCAGTTCGAAAAAACCTTCGATATCGTCGTGACCCAGGCCGGTTATTACGGCATCCCGCCGAAAATCGCCAAGGAACGCGCCGAGCAGTACCTGACCCAACTGGGCCTGTGGGACAAGCGCGATACGCCGTCGCGTTCACTGTCTGGCGGCATGAAGCGTCGACTGATGATCGCCCGTGCGCTGGTTCATGAACCGCGCTTGCTGATCCTCGACGAACCGACGGCGGGTGTGGACATCGAACTGCGTCGCTCGATGTGGACGTTCCTCACCGAGCTGAACAAGAAAGGCATCACCATCATCCTCACCACCCACTACCTGGAAGAGGCTGAGCAGTTGTGCCGCAACATCGGCATCATCGATCACGGCACCATCGTCGAGAACACCAGCATGAAACAGTTGCTCGGCCAACTGCATGTGGAAACGTTCCTGCTCGACCTCAAAAACACTTTGCAAACCGCGCCGCAGTTGCTCGGTTACCCGACCAAGCTGCTCGACAGCCACACCATCGAAGTTCAGGTCGACAAGGCCATGGGCATCACCGCGCTGTTCACCCAATTGGCGCAGCAGAACATCGAAGTGTTGAGCCTGCGTAACAAAACCAATCGCCTCGAGGAGTTGTTCGTGTCCCTGGTGGAGAAAAATCTGTCGAAGGTGGCGGTATGAGTTCCGAGCTGCAACCCAACCTCGTTGCCCTCAACACCATCGTTTACCGAGAGGTCAAACGCTTTACCCGGATCTGGCCGCAGACGCTGCTGCCGCCGGCCATCACCATGGTTCTGTACTTCGTGATCTTCGGCAATCTGATCGGCCGGCAGATCGGTGACATGGGTGGCTTCACCTACATGGAGTACATCGTGCCGGGGCTGATCATGATGTCGGTGATCACCAACTCCTACGGCAACGTGGTCTCGAGTTTCTTCGGCAGCAAGTTCCAGCGTTCCATCGAAGAATTGATGGTGTCGCCCGTGTCGCCGCATACGATTCTGATCGGCTACACCCTGGGCGGCGTGCTGCGCGGCTTGATGGTAGGGCTCATCGTGACCCTGCTGTCGCTGTTCTTCACCGAGTTGCAGGTGCATCACCTGGGCGTGACCATTCTGGTGGTGGTACTGACGGCGACGATCTTCTCGCTGCTGGGCTTCATCAACGCCGTGTTTGCGCGCAATTTCGATGACATCTCGATCATCCCGACGTTTGTGCTGACACCGTTGACCTACCTGGGTGGGGTGTTCTACTCGATCTCCTTGCTGCCACCGTTCTGGCAGACCGTGTCCCTGGCCAACCCGGTGCTGCACATGGTCAACGCGTTCCGTTACGGCATTCTTGGCGTTTCGGACATCAGGATCAGCGTGGCGATCACCTTCATGCTGGTGGCGACCGTGGTGTTGTACATCGGTTGCGCACGGCTGCTGGTCAGTGGTCGCGGGATGCGTACCTAATCGCGCACTGCTCAATCAGAAACGGCACCTCAGGGTGCCGTTTTTTTATTCTTGCCTCCGTCTTTTCTGGCGCCGCCGCCACTGCCGCCCGACCCACCAGCGCCAGTACATCATGGTCAGGCAATAGGCGAGGGCACCCAGTACCAGCCCCATCACCACTGAGCCGAGCAAAAACGGCTGCCAAAGAGTCGAGAGTTCGCCGCTGATCCATTCCCAGGTCAGCTCGTCCGGCAAATGGCGGGTAGGAACGTCCATCAGCCAGGCGCCGGTCTGGTAAGTGCAGAAGAACACCGCCGGCATGGTGATCGGATTGGTCAGCCAGACCAGGCTGACCGCAATCGGCATGTTGCCGCGCACCATGATGGCGAGAATGGCGGCGAGCAGCATCTGCAGCGGAATCGGCAGGAACGCCGCGAACAGACCAACCGCCATGGCCCGAGCGACGGAATGGCGGTTGAGGTGCCAGAGGTTCGGGTCATGCAGCAGGGTGCCGAGAAAGCGTAAGGACTTGTGTTCCTTGATGCTGATCGGGTCTGGCATGTAACGTTTGAATAAGCGCCGGGGCATAAGGCTTCTCGGTCGGTTAAGGCGGCAAGTATGTCTGGATTCTATGAGCCGCCCATTCAGACTTTGTGACAATTAATAACGATGCCTGTGCGATTAGCCGGCTATGCCTAGGAGGGGACTCTCAAGGACGGGCGTATGCGCACAGGGATGATGGCGCTGGCGTTGGGTCTGTTGATCCTGCGTTTTTTACCGGTATTACCGCCGGTCTGGTTATGGATGTTGCTGCCGGTAATCGGTTTGATGTTGCTGCCGTTTCGCAGCTATCCACTGGCATTTTTGCTGTTCGGCTTCAGTTGGGCAGGCGCGAATGCCCACTGGGCGCTGGATGATCGGCTGCCGATGAGCCTCGATGGCGAAACCCGTTGGGTCGAAGGTCGGGTGACGGGATTGCCCCAGAACAATGAGGCCGTCGTGCGTTTCGAGTTGGCGGACGCCCGGTCGCGACACGGCAAGGTGCCGCAACTGATGCGCCTGGCCTGGTATGACGGGCCGCCGGTCAACAGCGGCGAACATTGGCGACTGGCGGTCAAGTTGAAGCGTCCTGCGGGGCTGCTCAATCCCCATGCCTTCGATTACGACGCCTGGCTGTTGGCGCAACGCATCGGCGCTACCGGGACGGTCAAGGCTGGCGAGCGACTCAAGGAAGCCCAATGGGCCTGGCGCGACGGCATCCGTCAGCGCTTGCAGTCCGTGGATGCCCAGGGGCGAACGGGAGCGCTGACGGCGTTGGTGCTGGGGGACGGCGCCGGACTGAGTCGCGAAGACTGGCAGGTGCTGCAAGACACCGGCACCGTCCATCTGTTGGTGATTTCTGGACAACACATCGGGTTGTTGGCAGGGCTGGTGTATCTGTTGATCGCCGGGCTGGCCCGTTATGGTCTGTGGCCGAAACGCTTGCCTTGGCTGCCGTGGGCCTGTGGACTCGCGTTTGCGGCCGCTCTCGGTTATGGGCTGCTGGCCGGTTTCGAGGTGCCGGTGCGGCGGGCCTGCGTGATGATCGGTCTGGTGCTGTTGTGGCGCCTGCGATTTCGTCACCTCGGCGCCTGGTGGCCGCTGTTGCTGGCGCTCGACGGTGTTTTGCTGCTGGATCCGCTGGCGAGTCTGCAACCGGGTTTCTGGCTGTCGTTCGCGGCGGTGGCGGTGTTGATCTTCACCTTCGGTGGTCGGTTGGGCCCATGGCGTTGGTGGCAAACGTGGACCCGTGCCCAATGGCTGATCGCGATTGGTCTGTGCCCGTTGCTGCTGGTGCTCGGGTTGCCGATCAGTCTCAGCGGGCCGGTGGCCAATTTGCTCGCGGTGCCGTGGATCAGTCTGGTAGTGCTGCCTCCGGCGTTGCTGGGTACGTTGTTTTTACCCGTTCCTTATGTGGGCGAAGGGCTGCTGTGGTTGGCAGGAGGTTTGATCGACCTCTTGTTCAAGGGCCTGGCGCTGATGGCCGGGTACTTGCCCGCGTGGGTGCCGGTGGCCGTCCCGTTGTGGATATGGGCACTCGGCACTCTCGGTGCCTTTCTACTATTGATGCCTCGAGGTGTGCCGTTTCGCTCGTTGGGTTGGCCGATGCTGCTGTTGCTGGTTTTTCCACCCAGGCAGGTCTTGCCTGAAGGCGTCGCCGAAGTCTGGCAGCTGGATGTCGGCCAGGGTTTGGCAATCCTAGTGCGCACCCGTCATCACGCACTGTTGTATGACACCGGGCCACGTTTCGGCGATTTCGACCTGGGCGAGCGGGTGGTGCTGCCGACATTACGCAAACTGGGCGTGGAGGGGCTCGATTTGATGCTGATCAGCCATGCTGACGCCGATCATGCGGGCGGCGCCCGGGCCGTTGCCAATGGCCTGCCGGTGAAACGGGTGGTCAGTGGCGATCCCCTGGTGCTGCCGGTCGAGTTGCAGGCAGAAGGCTGCGAGAGCGGCAAGCAATGGGTCTGGGATGATGTGAGGTTCCAGCTCTGGCAATGGTCTTCGGCCAGCGACAGCAATCAAAAATCCTGCGTCCTGCAGATAGAAGCCAACGGTGAGCGTCTGTTATTGACCGGTGATATAGACGCCGCAGCCGAGCGGGCGCTGCTCGACAGTCCACTGGCCGTCACCACCGATTGGTTGCAGGCACCGCACCACGGCAGTCGCAGTTCGTCATCGATGGCGTTGCTTGCCGCGTTGCAGCCCCAAGCGGTGTTGATCTCCCGCGGCCAGGGGAATTCATTCGGTCATCCCCATCCCACGATCATGGCGCGCTATCGAAAGCGCGGCATGTCGATCCATGACAGCGCCGAACAGGGTGCCATCCGTCTGCAACTGGGACGCTTCAAGCCGCCATGGACGATGCGTCAAGAACGGCGTTTCTGGCGCTCTGCGCAGTAACCCGGAGTGATTAAAGCCCGACCGGATGCGACATCACGGTCTTCGGTGCGCTCACCCCCTATGTTAGAGTGGCGCACTTTTTCGAGGGGACTGTCACTGTGTGGGAATTGGTCAAATCCGGCGGATGGATGATGATACCGATCATTCTGAGTTCCATCGCGGCAATGGCGATCGTCGCCGAACGTCTCTGGACCCTGCGAGCCAGCCGTGTGACCCCGGAGCATTTGCTCGGGCAGGTCTGGGTCTGGATCAAGGACAAACAACTCAATAAAGACAAACTCAAGGAACTGCGCGCCAACTCGCCGTTGGGTGAGATCCTGGCTGCCGGCCTGGCCAACTCCAGGCATGGTCGCGAGATCATGAAAGAGTGCATAGAAGAAGCCGCCGCGCGAGTGGTTCACGAGCTCGAACGCTACATCAATGCGCTGGGCACCATCGCCGCCATGGCCCCGTTGCTGGGTCTGTTGGGGACGGTGTTGGGCATGATTGATATCTTCAGCGCATTCATGGGTTCGGGCATGACCACCAACGCTGCCGTGTTGGCCGGTGGTATCTCCAAGGCGCTGATAACCACAGCCGCAGGCCTGATGGTCGGCATCCCGGCGGTATTCTTCCACCGGTTCCTGCAACGCCGGATCGATGAACTGGTGGTGGGCATGGAGCAGGAAGCGATCAAGCTCGTCGAGGTGGTGCAGGGTGACCGTGATGTTGACCTGAATGGGAGCAAAGCGTGAAATTCCGCCGCAAGCAACGGGAGAATGTGGACATCAACCTCGCGTCGCTGATCGACGTGGTGTTTATCCTGCTGCTGTTTTTCGTCGTGACCACCACCTTTACCCGTGAAACCCAGTTGCGCGTCGATCTGCCGGAAGCGGTCAGCGGTTCACCTGCCGAAGACCAGCAGGTCAAACACCTGGACGTTGCCATCAGTGCCGAAGGCGTGTTTTCGGTGAACAACCAAGTGTTGCCGAAAAACGATTTGGCCACCCTGATGGACGCGCTGCAGAAAGAGTCCAGTGGCGACACCAACCTGCCGCTGTCCATCAGCGCCGACGGCAAGACTCAGCATCAGGCCGTCATTACCGCCATGGACGCCGCCGGTAAACTCGGTTTCAGTCACTTGCGCATGACCACTGTCGAGGCGGCGCCGACCGCGCCCTGATGGCCATGTCCGACCGCTTGCTCGCCGCGTGGTACCAAGGTCATCCGGCCCTGAAGCTGTTGCAGCCGCTGGAGTGGCTGTATCGGCGCGTGGTCAATAACAAGCGCAAGCGTTTTCTGGCGGGTGAAGGCGAGATCTATCAACCGCCGGTGCCGTTGATCGTAGTCGGTAACATCACCGTCGGCGGCACCGGCAAGACGCCGCTGATTCTCTGGATGATCCAGCACTGCCAGCGCAGTGGCCTGCGGGTCGGGGTGGTCAGCCGGGGTTACGGCGCCAAGCCACCGCAACTGCCGTGGCGGGTTGAGGCGGATCAAAGCGCCGATACCGCAGGCGACGAACCGCTGTTGATCGTCCAGCGCACCGGCGTTCCGTTGATGATCGACCCCGACCGCAGCCGTGCCGTCAAAGCGCTGCTGGCGAGTGAGCCACTGGACCTGATCCTGTCCGACGACGGCATGCAGCATTACCGTCTGGCCCGGGACCTTGAACTGGTGCTGATCGACGCCGCCCGTGGCTTGGGCAACCAGCGTTGCCTGCCCGCCGGCCCGTTGCGCGAACCGGTTGAGCGTCTGCAAAGCGTCGACGCGGTGCTGTACAACGGTGCCGATGCTGATCGCGATGGCGGTTTTGCCTTCCAGCTTCAACCCACCGAACTGGTCAATCTGCACAGCGGCGAGCGGCGTCCCCTCGACCACTTTCCCGCTGGCCAGTCGGTGCACGCCGTGGCCGGGATCGGCAATCCGCAGCGTTTCTTCACAACCCTCGAAACGCTACACTGGCAGCCAGTCCCGCATGCGTTTGCCGATCACGCCGAATACAGCGTGCAGGCCTTGAATTTCACACCGTCATTGCCGTTGGTGATGACCGAAAAGGACGCGGTGAAGTGCCGTGCCTTCGCCGCCGCCGATTGGTGGTACCTGGCGGTCGATGCTGCGCCATCGCCGGCCTTCGTGGCCTGGTTCGATACGCAGCTGATGCGCCTGTTGCCGGCTCGTCTTTTGCCTTAAATCCATTTTTATCCAGGGAATGCTCATGGACACCAAATTGCTCGATATCCTCGCTTGCCCGGTCTGCAAAGGCCCGCTCAAGCTCAGTGCCGACAAAACCGAGCTGATCAGCAAGGGCGCAGGTCTCGCTTACCCGATTCGCGACGGCATCCCGGTGATGCTCGAAACCGAAGCCCGCACCCTGACCACCGACGAGCGTCTGGATAAATGACCACCGCCTTTACCGTTGTCATTCCATCGCGTTACGCCTCCACCCGCTTGCCGGGCAAACCGCTGCTGCTGATCGCCGGCAAGCCGATGATCCAGCACGTCTGGGAACAGGCGAGCAAAAGCAGCGCTCAGCGTGTGGTGGTTGCCACTGACGATGCGCGCATCGTCGAGGCCTGCAAAGGGTTTGGCGCTGAAGTGGTGCTGACCCGCGAAGATCACAATTCCGGCACCGACCGTTTGGCCGAAGTCGCCGCGAAACTGGGCCTTGCGCCCGATGCCATTGTGGTCAACGTCCAAGGTGACGAACCGCTGATCCCGCCGAGTGTGATCGATCAGGTGGCTGCCAACCTGGCCGCCCACACCGAAGCGCGCATGGCCACGCTGGCCGAGCCGATCGAAGACGTGGAAACCCTGTTCAATCCCAACGTGGTCAAGGTTGTCAGCGACCTTAATGGCCTGGCGCTGACCTTCAGCCGTGCCACGTTGCCGTGGGCCCGGGACGCGTTCGCCAAAAGCCGCGAGCAATTGCCGGAAGGCGTGCCGTATCGTCGGCACATTGGCATCTATGCCTACCGCGCCGGTTTCCTGCATGACTTCGTCAGCTGGGGCCCGTGCTGGCTGGAAAATACCGAATCCCTGGAACAGCTGCGTGCCCTGTGGCACGGCGTGCGGATTCACGTCGCCGATGCACTGATCGCACCGCCCACCGGCGTCGATACCGTCGAAGACCTTGAGCGCGTTCGTCGCCTGCTGGAGGCCTGATGCGGGTTTTGTTTGTCTGCCTGGGCAACATCTGCCGTTCACCCACGGCCGAAGGCGTGCTGCGGCATAAACTGCGCGAAGCGGGGCTGGTCGATCAAATCGAAGTCGCCTCCGCTGGCACCGGTGACTGGCACGTCGGCAAGGCCCCGGACAAGCGCAGCCAGGCGGCGGCCAAGCTGCGCGGTTATGACCTGTCCGCTCAGCGCGCCCAGCAAGTGTCCCGCGCCGATTTCGCCACCTACGACCTGATTCTGGCGATGGACAACAGTAACCTGCGCAACCTCAAGGCCTTGCAACCGGCCAAGGGCAAAGCCGAGCTGGACCTGTTCCTGCGTCGTTACCAGTCGGAAATCGATGAAGTGCCGGATCCGTACTACGACGGCGACCAAGGCTTTGAGCAGGTGCTGGACCTGATCGAGCGCGCCAGTGATTTGCTGGTGATCGAATTGAAGGGACGGTTATGAGTTTGCAGGTGCGCGCCCAGGTTTCGCTCAAACCGTTCAACAGCTTTGGTGTCGACGTTCAGGCCCGGCTGTTTGCCGAAGCCTACAGCGATGCCGACGTGCATGAAGCCCTGGCCTATGCGCTGGAACAAGATGTGCCACTGCTGGTGATTGGCGGTGGCAGCAATCTGCTGCTGACGGCCGATATCCAGTCGCTGGTGCTGCGCATGGCCACGCGCGGGATTCGCATCCTGAGCGATGACGGCAGCAAGGTCGTGATCGAAGCCGAGGCCGGCGAGCCTTGGCATCCGTTCGTGCAGCACACCCTGGCGCAAGGTTTGTCGGGGCTGGAGAACCTCAGCCTGATTCCCGGCACCGTCGGTGCGGCACCGATGCAGAACATTGGTGCTTATGGCGTGGAGATCAAGGACGTGTTCGCCGGCCTGACCGCGCTGGATCGCCAGACCGGCGACTTGCGGGACTTCACCCTGGAAGAATGCAACTTCGCCTACCGCGACAGCCTGTTCAAACAGGAACCGGGGCGTTGGTTGATCCTGCGGGTTCGTTTCATCCTGGACCGCGCCGCGCACCTGCATCTGGAGTACGGCCCGGTGCGTCAGCGCCTGACCGAGCAAGGTATCGATCATCCGACCGCCACCGATGTCAGCCAGGCGATTTGCAGCATCCGCAATGAAAAGCTTCCGGACCCGGCAGTGCTCGGCAATGCCGGCAGCTTCTTCAAGAATCCTTTGGTGCCAGCGGCGCTTGTCGCGCAACTCAAAGGTGAATACCCGGATCTGGTGGCCTACACGCAACCCGACGGGCAGATGAAACTGGCGGCGGGCTGGCTGATCGAGCGGGCCGGCTGGAAAGGTTTCCGTGACGCCGATGCCGGCGTGCATAAATTGCAGGCGTTGGTGCTGGTCAACTACGGCAACGCAACTGGCCTGCAATTGCTGAACCTGGCGCAACGCATCCAGAAAGACATTTCAGAACGTTTTCATGTCGACCTGGAAATGGAGCCCAATCGGTATTGAGGCTACGCTTTCAAGACTGATCTCAAAGCCCTGCACACGTTTAACGGTGCAGGGCTTTTTTGTTAATGCTGGGTTAACTTAGCCACCTAACGATGCAAGCGTTTGCTCCATCAAAGGCCCGATGCAGACGCTACCGTCCGCACAAGAGAGCCTCATTAGCCTGAGCCGATCTGCGTGATGCCAACCGCCAACCCCTGGCGGCAGATTGCTCGACCCCATAACCAGTAACTATGCGGGCGTGCCCATGATTACCCTGAAGCTCAATGGTCAAGACCATCAACTCGATGTCACCGAGGACATGCCGCTGCTCTGGGCGATCCGCGACGTGGCCGGTTACAACGGCACCAAATTCGGCTGCGGCATGGGCCTGTGCGGCGCCTGCACCATTCATATCGAAGGCGCTCCGGCACGCAGTTGCATCACGCCGATCGGTTCGGTGGTTGGCCAGAACGTCACCACCATCGATAACTTGCACGTTGACCCGGTCGGGCAAGTCGTCCAGCAAGCCTGGCTCGACACCGCCGTGGCCCAGTGTGGTTTCTGCCAGGGCGGGCAGATCATGTCGGCGACAGCGCTGCTCAAGACCAACCCGAACCCCAGCGACGAACAGATCGAAGAGGCGATGGTCGGCAATATTTGCCGCTGCGGCACTTACAATCGTATCAAGACCGCCATCCGCCAGGCATCCACTCACCTGAAGGAGGCCAAGGCATGAGCCAGTTACCGAATGATTTCGCGCTGAGCAACCTCAGTCGTCGCGGTTTCCTCAAAGGCGTTGGCGCCACCAGTGCGCTGGTACTGGTGGCGAGCTGGGGCTGGCAAGAGGCTTTCGCTGCCGAGAAAGAGAAGAAATTCGGCGCCGATGGCATGCCCAACGGCTGGATCGATGATCCCAAGGTGTACGTCAGCATCGCCGCTGACGGCACGGTGACCGTGGTCTGCAACCGTTCGGAAATGGGCCAGGGTGTGCGCACCAGCCTGACGATGGTGGTGGCCGATGAACTGGACGCCGACTGGGCGATGATGAAGGTGCAACAGGCACCGGGCGACGAAGTGCGCTTCGGCAACCAGGACACCGATGGCTCGCGCAGCATGCGCCACTGGTACGAGCCGATGCGTCGCTGCGGTGCTGCCGCGCGGACCATGCTTGAACAAGCCGCTGCCGAACAATGGAAAGTGCCGGTCAGCGAATGCCGCGCGCAACTGCATAAAGTCATTCACCAACCGACCGGTCGTGAGCTGGGTTACGGCGCCTTGGCCGCCGCTGCTGGTGCGTTGGCAGTGCCGGCGCGCGACAGCCTGCGGCTCAAGCAGCCGTCGGAATTCCGCTACATCGGCAAGGAAGGCACCAAGGCTATCGACGGTGCCGACATCGTCAATGGCCGCGCCATTTACGGTGCAGACGTACATTTCGACGGCATGCTCTACGCCACCATTGCACGCCCTGCGGTGTACGGCGGCAAGGTTAAGTCCGTCGACTCCAGCGCCGCGATGAAAGTCCCGGGCGTGATCAAGGTCATTCAGATCGAAAATCGTCCACTGCCGCTGGAGTTTCAACCGCTGGGCGGCGTGGCCGTGGTCGCCAGTAATACCTGGGCGGCGATCAAGGGCCGCGAAGCGCTGAAAATCGAGTGGGACGATGGCCCCAACGCCAGTTACGACTCGATCGCCTACCGCAAGGAAATTGAGGCAGCATCCCTCAAACCCGGCAAAGTGGTGCGCAATACCGGCAACATCGACGAAGCCATGGGCAGTGCCAACAGCACGCTCGAAGCGTCCTATTACCTGCCGCACCTCACGCAGGCGCCCATGGAACCGATGGTTGCCGTTGCCCGCTTCAAGGACGGTGTGTGCGAAGCCTGGGCCCCAAGCCAGGCACCTCAAGTCTCCCGTGAACGAATTGGCGAACGCCTCGGCATTCCGTTCGATAACGTCACCTTTAACGTCACCTTGCTGGGTGGCGGTTTCGGTCGTAAATCCAAACCGGACTTCATTATTGAAGCCGCGATCCTTGCCAAGGAGTTTCCCGGCAAGGCGGTGCGGGTGCAATGGACCCGTGAAGACGACATCCACTGCTCCTATTTCCACACGGTGTCGGCCGAGTACCTGAAAGCTAGCCTGAACAAGGACGGCCTGCCGTCCGGCTGGTTGCACCGCACCGTGGCGCCGAGCATCACTGCGCTATTTGCGCCGGGCATGAACCACGAGGCGGCCTTCGAACTGGGCATGGGTTTTACCAACATGGCTTACGCGATTCCCAACGTGCGCCTGGAAAATCCGGAAGCGACGGTCCATTCCCGCGTCGGTTGGTATCGCTCGGTGTCGAACATTCCTCATGGTTTTGCGATTCAGAGCTTTGTCGATGAACTTGCGCACAAAGCCGGCCAGGATCCTCTTAAGTACCAGATCAAATTGCTCGGCCCGGACCGGCAGATCGATCCGCGCACCTTGAGTGAAGAGTGGAATTACGGCGAATCCCCCGAGCGTTATCCGATTGACACCGCGCGTCTGCGCACGGTGCTGGAAACCGCTGCGAAAGCCGCCGGTTGGGGCCGTGAGTTACCCAAGGGCCGAGGCCTGGGGTTGGCGGTGCATTACAGTTTCGTGACCTATGTGGCGGCGGCGATTGAGGTTGAAGTCAAAGACGACGGCACGCTGATTGTGCACAAGGCCGACATCGCGGTGGATTGCGGTCCGCAGATCAACCCCGAGCGCATTCGTGCGCAGTTTGAAGGCGCCTGTGTCATGGGCCTGGGCAACGCGGTGCTGGGGGAAATCAGCTTCAAGGACGGCAAGGTTCAGCAGGACAACTTCCACATGTACGAAGTGGCGCGCATGTCCCTGGCGCCGAAGGAAGTCGCGGTTCATCTGGTCACACCACCGGGTGATGTGCCATTAGGCGGTGTCGGTGAACCCGGCGTACCACCGATCGCACCTGCGCTGTGCAACGCAATCTTTGCCGCCACCGGCAAGCGCATCCGCAACTTGCCGGTTCGCTATCAGCTGCAAGGTTGGCAGAAGGCGCAGGCCTGATGGACAGCGTCGATCTGAATGTCCTGCGCAGCGTGCTCGAATGGCGCCGCGCCGGTCAGCGGGTGGTGTTGTACAGCGTGGTCCAGACCTGGGGCACCGCGCCGCGGGCACCTGGCGCCATGCTGGCCTTGCGTGAAGATGGCGTGGTGATTGGCTCGGTGTCCGGTGGTTGTGTCGAAGACGATTTGATTGCCCGGCTGCACGACGGTCGTATTCCAGCCGATGGGCCGCCGGTGCAATTGATCACTTACGGCGTCACCCGTGAGGAGGCGGCACGCTTCGGTTTGCCGTGCGGCGGTACCTTGCGCCTGACTGAGGAGCGGGTCGGCGATCCGGCTTGGGTCGCCGAGTTGCTGGCGCGCTGCGAGGCGCATGAAATCGTGGCTCGCTCACTCTGTGTCGAGACGGGTGAAGTCATGCTGCAACCGGCTGACAAGACTGATGTCCTGACGTTCGATGGCAAGACGTTGCGGGCCATTTACGGTCCGCGTTGGCGGCTGTTGCTGATCGGTGCGGGGCAGTTGTCCCGTTATGTCGCCGAGATGGCGCGGCTGCTGGATTTCGAAGTGCTGATCTGCGATCCGCGCACCGAGTTCGTTTACGGCTGGGAAGAGCAGCACGGGCGATTTGTCTCGGGCATGCCCGATGAAGCGGTGCTCAGCATCCAGACTGACGAGCGTACGGCCATCGTCGCGCTGACCCACGATCCTCGACTCGATGACATGGCTCTGCTCACGGCGCTGGACTCCAGGGCGTTTTATGTGGGTGCGCTGGGCTCCCGGGTTAACAGCTTGAAGCGCCGGGACAACCTCGCTCAGCTAGGCTTGTCACAAGAGGCTATCTCTCGGCTGCACGGCCCGATCGGTTTGCACATTGGCAGCCACACACCGGCGGAAATCGCCTTGTCGCTGCTGGCCGAAATCGTGGCGATCAAAAACGGCGTCGAACTGAAGCAGAAGAAGCTGTTGCAGGAGGTGGTATGAGTGAGCCCATCGGCGTCATCGTTTTGGCAGCGGGGCAGGGCAGTCGGTTTCGACAGGAGGCCGGTGCCGAGAGGGACAAGCTGGTGGCGGATTGTACGGGGCGCGAGGGTGCTGTTCATTCGATGATCGAGCAAGTGCTGGTGAATTTGCCGGCTTCCCTTGAGAAGCGCGTCCTGGTGACCACTGTGGATCGACCGCAAGTGATCCGCATGGCCAAGGCCTATGGCTGCGAGATTGTGCTGATCGAATCGACCGGCATGGGCGATAGCATCGCGGCCGGGGTGGCGGCGTGTCCGCAGCTCGGTGGCTGGCTGATTGTGCTGGGGGATATGCCGTTCATCCTTCCAGCGAGTATTGAACGTGTGGTGGCGGGGATTACTGATGACGCCGTCAGTGTTCCGGTGCATCGGGGGGAGTTTGGGCACCCGGTGGGATTTGGGCGCAGTTTTGGTCCGGCGTTGATGGTGTTGTCCGGTGATCGAGGGGCCAAGGCGTTGTTTGCGCAGGCGAGGGTGGTCGAGGTGGCGGTGGACGATTCCGGAGTGTTGTGGGATGTGGATGTTCCAGAGAAATTAGTGTTTGCGTGATCCCCAAAAGATCGTCCGAACGCGGCCCGAACCTTCGGCAGCTCCTACAGAGATTGAGTTCACCCTGTAGGAGCTGCCGAAGGTTCGGGCCGCGTTCGGACGATCTTTTGATTTTTTGGACATAAAAAAAGCCCCGCCTGGATCACCAGGCGGGGCTTTTTAGTGGCCGATGGAATCAGACGAGAGGTTTAGGCTCGTGTTCTTTTTCCAGGGCTTGCTCGTGTTGCTCTACCGCTTCCTGAACGGAGCGCGGTGCTTCTTCGATCACCGATGCAGCCGGTTCAGCTGGAGCAGGAACTGCTTCGACTTCTTCAGCAACAACCGGTGCAGGCTCTGCAGCCACAACCGCTTCAACCGGAGCAGCAGTGGCAGCCAGTTCGGCTTCTTTCTGCAGACGCTCGGCTTCACGCTTGCGACGACGCACTTCACGTGGGTCGTTAGGCGCACGGCCACTTGGCGTCAGGGCGCTGACAGGGGCGGCTTCGACTTCCGGTGCGGCCACTTCGGCAACAACCGGCGCTTCAACCACCGGAGCAGGCTCGGCAGCAGCAACCACTGGCTCGGACACCTTGGCCTCGGCTTCTGGCGCTTCGGCGGCGGCTGGCTCGGCAACCCAGTTGAACGCGGTTTGCTCTTCGCGAACTTCACGGACAGCTTCAGTCACTGTTTCGCTGGCTGTTTCGACAACCGGTTCAGCGGCAACCACTGGTTCAGCGGCAGCTTCAACGACAGGCTGTACTTCACGAACCGGGGCGACTTCGATTTCCGGAGCGGCGGTGGCTTCGACCGGAGTCGTTGCTTCAACCACTGGCGCTTCCACTGGAGCAGTTTCCAGGGTGGCGGCAGTCGCGCGTTCGGCTTGCTCGTTAGCCTGTGCTTCGGCTGGAGCGCTGATCACGGTGCTGGCAACGGCTGCGGTAACAGCCAGGCCGGCGGCAAGATCGGCAGCGCTTGGCGCTTCGTTGGTTTCGGCAGCTTCGTTACCTTCGGCGGACTCGGATTCTTCCGAACCTTCGATCACATTACCGTTGGCATCGCGCTGACGCTCACGACGGTTGCTGCGACGACGCTGACCGCGGGAGCGGCGGCGTGGACGATCGCCTTCGGCGCCTTCCTGACCGTCTTCCTGCAGTTGCTCTTCGTTGGTAACCAGCTCTTCTTCAGCTACTGCGGCAGCGGCTTGCTCGGCACGTGGCTGGCGTTCTTCACGCGGTGGGCGTGGAGCACGTTCCTCACGTGGCTGGCGAGCTGGACGCTCTTCAGCGGTAGCAGCAGCGGCCGGAGCAGCATCTAGAGGCTCGCGCAGTTCACGAACCGGACGCTCTTCACGATCGCCACGTGGCTTGCGATCTTCGCGAGGAGCGCGCGGTGCACGTTCTTCACGAGGAGCGCGTGGTGCGCGCTCTTCACGTGGAGCGCGTTCTTCGCGGGCGACTGCTGGCGTTTCTTCGCGGGCTTCGCGTGGTTCACGTGGTGCGCGTTCTTCACGCGGTGCACGTTCCTCACGAGGCTTGCGCTCTTCATCACGGCGACCGTTACGGTTGCGGCTCTGCTGACGACCGTTGCGACGCTCTTCGTTACGGGCCGGACGCTCGGCGGCCGGTTTTTCAACCACAACCGGAGCAGCAGGCTCTTCCTTGGTCGCGAACAGGCTGACCAGCGATTTCACCAGGCCTTTGAACAGGCTTGGCTCAGGCGCGGCGGCCGGTGCGGCAACAGGTGCGGCAGCGACGACTTCGGTCGGAACCGGAGCGTTGGCGCGGGCCGGAGCCGTCTTGACCGCGGCTTCCTGGCGAACCAGGGTGCGGGTCGCAGCGGCTGGCTGGACTTCTTCCACTTCGGCAGCGGCAGCAGCGATTTCGTAGCTGGACTGGCCGACCGCGGCTTCCGGGCTGTCATCGCGCAGACGCTGAACTTCGAAGTGCGGCGTTTCGAGGTGATCGTTCGGCAGAATGACGATGCGGGCACGGGTGCGCAGTTCGATCTTGGTGATCGAGTTGCGTTTTTCGTTGAGCAGGAACGCGGCGACCGGGATAGGCACTTGTGCGCGAACTTCGGCAGTGCGGTCTTTCAGGGCTTCTTCTTCTATCAGGCGCAGAATCGCCAGCGACAGCGATTCAACGTCACGGATGATGCCGGTGCCGTTGCAACGCGGGCAAACGATGCCGCTGCTTTCGCCCAGCGATGGACGCAGGCGCTGACGGGACATTTCCAGCAGGCCGAAGCGCGAGATGCGACCGACTTGCACGCGAGCACGGTCGGCTTCCAGGCATTCGCGGACTTTCTCTTCCACGGCGCGCTGGTTCTTGGCAGGGGTCATGTCGATGAAGTCGATGACGATCAGGCCGCCGATGTCGCGCAAGCGCAACTGACGGGCGATTTCTTCGGCGGCTTCAAGGTTGGTCTGCAGAGCGGTTTCTTCGATGTCGCTGCCTTTGGTGGCGCGCGCCGAGTTGATGTCGATGGACACCAGGGCTTCGGTCGGATCGATAACGATGGAGCCGCCGGAAGGCAGTTCAACGACGCGCTGGAAAGCGGTCTCGATCTGGCTTTCGATCTGGAAACGGTTGAACAGCGGAACGCTGTCTTCGTACAGCTTGATCTTGCTGGCGTACTGCGGCATCACCTGGCGGATGAAGGTCAGGGCTTCGTCCTGGGCTTCAACGCTGTCGATCAGCACTTCACCGATGTCCTGGCGCAGGTAATCGCGGATGGCGCGGATGATCACGTTGCTTTCCTGGTAGATCAGGAACGGCGCGGAGCGATCCAGCGAGGCTTCTTTGATGGCGGTCCACAGTTGCAGCAGGTAGTCGAGGTCCCACTGCATTTCTTCGCTGCTGCGGCCGAGGCCGGCAGTGCGAACGATCAGACCCATGTCGGCTGGGGCAACCAGGCCGTTCAGGGCTTCACGCAGTTCGTTGCGCTCTTCACCTTCGATGCGACGGGAGATACCGCCGGCACGCGGGTTGTTCGGCATCAGAACCAGGTAACGACCGGCCAGGCTGATGAAGGTGGTCAGGGCTGCGCCCTTGTTGCCACGTTCTTCTTTTTCGACCTGAACGATGACTTCCTGGCCTTCGCTCAGGACGTCCTTGATGTTGACGCGGCCTTCGGGGGCTTTCTTGAAGTATTCGCGGGAGATTTCTTTGAGGGGCAGGAAGCCGTGGCGCTCAGAGCCGAAATCGACAAAGGCAGCCTCAAGGCTTGGTTCGATGCGAGTAATTCGGCCTTTATAGATGTTGGCCTTTTTCTGCTCGCGTGCACCGGATTCGATGTCCAGGTCGTAGAGGCGTTGGCCATCTACCAGTGCAACACGCAACTCTTCGGGTTGAGTTGCGTTAATCAACATTCTTTTCATGTAGTACCGTCGGTTTCCGGGCTGCCGGAAACGGCGTTCGGCACACACGACTTCTCATGGTCGGTGTCAGGTGCGTCAGGAGTGGTTGGACACTCCAGTGTCTAGCGAACCCCGACCAATTGGGCCGGCGTCGCGACGTACGCGTCCTGCTTGCTGTGGCTACTTAAGCACTCAGTCAGGAGGAGGAATCAACCAGCGGCTGTGGACGAGATGAAGCGTCTTGATAAAGCCTATTGCTACACAGTCCAGCGGTTGTGCATCTCCACCCTACACGTATCCCTGATAATTCGGGTGCTGCCGCGCGCAGAATCCGCAGCGGGTTGGCATTTACCGTGAGCTCCGAAAGGGGAGGTCACGCATCATGGCTAATTTAGGCGTTGTTTCCGAAGCGTTCGCTCGGGGTTGTTCGTAGCTGACTGCACTTTGTGAACTGGCCGTGAATATTTGCTCGCAAGGCGAGTGAAAACTCTGCTTTGCGGCATGCTTCAGGCCTCATGTCACCTGCGCTCGTTACAACTGCAAACTCTACCGTTTCGTAGCGAAAGCCCCGTAGGACGGCCTCTCGTCCTCGTGAATTGCGTTGGTCAGGGCCGGTTTTTGACCGTTAGTCCGCTGTCCAGGCCACTTTTGGCGGCGTTCGCGACTATAGCAGCAATGATTAAGTGCTTCAATTCCATAAAAAATTGTTATCATCCGCGCCATGACAACTACTGCCCCTTCGACCCCAGCCGTACAACTGCTGGAGGTCTCGCCGGAATATGCCGGCCAACGTATTGATAACTTCCTTCTCGCTCGGCTCAAAGGCGTGCCCAAGACCTTGATTTACCGCATTTTGCGCAAAGGCGAAGTGCGGGTGAACAAAGGTCGGATCAAGCCCGAATACAAACTGCAGGCGGGCGATATCGTGCGCGTGCCGCCGGTTCGCGTGCCTGAGCGCGACGAGCCGGTGCCGCTGGCACAAGGCCTGCTGCAGCGCCTCGAAGCCTCGATTGTGTTCGAGGACAAGGCGTTGATCGTGATCAACAAGCCTTGCGGCATCGCGGTTCACGGTGGCAGCGGCTTGACTTACGGGGTGATCGAAGCCTTTCGTCAGTTGCGTCCCGATTGCAAGGAGCTCGAACTGGTTCATCGTCTCGACCGTGACACCTCCGGCCTGCTGATGATCGCCAAGAAGCGCAGCATGCTGCGTCACTTGCACACGGCATTGCGCGGCGATGGCGTCGATAAGCGCTACATGGCGCTGGTTCGCGGCAACTGGGCGGCCTCGATCAAGCAAGTCCGAGCGTCGCTCGGCAAGAGCAATCTGCGCTCCGGCGAGCGTATGGTCGAGGTCGACGAGGAGGAGGGTAAGGAGTCCGTGACCGTGTTTAAGGTCCTGCGTCGTTTTGGCGACTTTGCCACCCTGATCGAAGCCAAACCGATTACCGGCCGGACTCACCAGATCCGCGTCCACACCTTGCACGCCGGACATTGCATTGCCGGCGATACCAAGTATGGCGATGAAGGCTTCAGCAAAGAGATTCGTGACCTAGGCGGAAAACGCCTGTTCCTGCACGCCTACATGTTGACCGTGCCGCTGCCGGATGGTGGTGAGCTGAAGTTGCAGGCGCCAGTCGACGAGATGTGGGCCAAAACCGTGGAGCGCCTGAGTGCACCCATCTGATTACAAGCTGCTGATTTTCGATTGGGACGGCACTCTCGCCGACTCCATTGGTCGGATTGTCGAGGCCATGCATGTCGCGTCCGAGCGCTCCGGATTTCAGTTGCGTGATGATTTTGCCGTCAAGGGCATCATCGGTCTGGGCTTGCCGGAAGCGATTCGTACGTTGTATCCGGAAATCGGCGACGACGAATTGGTAACCTTCCGTCAGCACTATGCTGAGCACTACATCGCCTCTGAGGCTGTTCCTTCGCCGTTGTTCGAGGGTGTGGTCGAGTCGATGGAAGCGTTTCGTGCCGAGGGTTATCACTTGGCGGTCGCGACCGGCAAGGCCCGTCGCGGGCTGGATCGGGTGCTGAAGGCGCACGGCTGGGAAGATTATTTCGATATCACTCGCGCGGCCGACGAAACCGCCAGCAAACCCCATCCGCTGATGCTCGAGCAGATCCTCGCTCACTGCGACGTTCGCCCGGAGCAGGCGCTGATGGTGGGCGATTCGTCCTTTGACTTGCAGATGGCGCGCAACGCCGGCATGGATTCGGTGGCAGTCAGCTATGGCGCTCAATCGATCGAAGCGTTGAAATTATTCGAGCCGGCACTGGCCATTGATCGTTTTTCAGAATTGCATGCCTGGCTGAGTCAGCGGGCTTAATAGGTTTTTGCTGGGGTAGATGTCATGACCGACGAATGGAAAGCGCCCGCCAAGGCGAGCGCAGAGAGCGGTGACGAGAAAAGCTGGAAGCTGCTGGAAAAGACCCTGCTGGCCGGCGTGCAGGAGCAGCGCCGGTCCCGTCGCTGGGGGATTTTCTTCAAGCTGCTGACCTTTGTGTACCTGTTGGGTGCGCTGGTCCTGTTCACGCCGCTGATGGACATGGAAAAAGCCGCCACCCGCAGTGGCAACTACACCGCGCTGATCGACGTGACTGGCATGATCGCCGACAAGGAGCCTGCCAGCGCTGACAACATCGTCGGCAGCCTGCGTGCAGCGTTCGAGGACGAGAAGGTCAAAGGTGTCATCCTGCGAATCAACAGTCCGGGCGGCAGTCCGGTGCAATCGGGCTACGTCTATGACGAGATCCGCCGTTTGCGCGGCCTGCATCCGGACACCAAACTTTACGCGGTGATCTCGGATTTGGGCGCTTCGGGTGCTTACTACATCGCCAGTGCGGCGGATCAGATCTACGCCGACAAGGCGAGCCTGGTGGGTTCCATTGGTGTGACGGCGGCCGGTTATGGCTTTGTCGGGACGATGGAGAAGCTGGGTGTCGAGCGTCGCACTTACACCTCCGGCGAGCACAAATCGTTCCTCGATCCGTTCCAGCCGCAGAAGCCTGAAGAAACTCAGTTCTGGCAGGGTGTGCTCGATACCACTCATCAGCAATTCATCAGCAGCGTCAAGAAAGGCCGTGGCGACCGCCTCAAGGACAAGGAGCATCCGGAGTTGTTCTCCGGGTTGGTCTGGTCGGGCGAGCAGGCGCTGCCGCTGGGTCTGATCGATGGTCTGGGAAATGCCAGTTCGGTGGCGCGTGACGTGATCGGCGAGAAAGAGTTGGTGGATTTCACCGTTCAGGAATCGCCTTTCGATCGCTTCTCGAAAAAGCTCGGTGCCAGCGTGGCTGAGCATCTGGCGATGTGGATGGGCTTCCAGGGGCCTTCGTTGCGCTGATCTTCTTGCTGCATAAAAAAACCGGCTTTTTGCCGGTTTTTTTTAACGTCAAAAGATCGCAGCCTCGTTTCACTCGACAGCTCCTACAAGGGATACGCATTTCAATGTAGGGGCTGTCGAGTGAAACGAGGCTGCGATCTTTTGACTTTTAAGGTATCTGCACGCCTTCTGCGAGCAGCATGTCGATCAGGCGGATCAGCGGCAGGCCGATCAGGCTGGTGGCGTCAGGGCCCTCGGTGCTTTGAAACAGGCTCACCCCCAAACCTTCGGCTTTGAAGCTGCCAGCGCAGTCGTAGGGCTGTTCGGCGCGCAGGTAGCGTTCGATGCGTGCGGTGTCGAGTGTGCGCATGTGCACGGTGAACGGCACGCAGTCGACCTGGCAATCGCCGGTCTGGCTGTTGAGCAGAGCCAGGCCGGTAAGGAAGGTCACGCTGGCACCGCTCGAGGCCAGCAATTGTTCGCGGGCCTTTTCGAAGGTGTGGGGTTTGCCGATGATCCGATCGCCAAGTACGGCGACCTGATCGGAGCCGATGATCAGGTGAGCGGGGTGGCTGCTGGCCAGCGCGCGTGCTTTTTCCTCGGCGAGGCGCTTGACCAGCTCGATGGCTGACTCGTCGGGACGATGGCTTTCGTCAATATCCGGTGAGCTGCAGGAAAACGGCAGCTGCAAGCGGGCCAGCAATTCCCGGCGATAAACCGAGCTAGAAGCGAGTAATAAAGGCAGCATGCGCATCTCCAGAAGACAGGCGCGAATTCTAGCGAGGCTTCCAAGTGACGGACAAGGCTGAATTTCCTTTGACATGGCTGGGGGCATCCCTATAATGCTGCGCCTATGTTGAATGACCCGATTCCACCTCACGTTGACCCGCGCAAATTGGCTGATCGTGGCACCACCCTTCAAGGTGAACTGCTGCTGGCCGATTTGGAGAGACTCTGCGACCCGCTTTCCGATACTGTCGGTACGGTGCAGGCTAAATTCGTTTTTGAACGAGATGAACGTAAGTCTGTGGTAATCCACAGTTTTATCGACACCGAAGTCAAAATGGTTTGCCAGCGTTGTCTTGAGCTGGTCACCCTGCCGATCCATAGCGAATGCAGTTATGCTGTGGTGAAGGAGGGTGCGAATACCCAGTCGTTGCCGAAAGGTTATGACGTGCTGGAACTGGGCGAAGATCCTTTGGATCTGCAGTCACTGATCGAGGAGGAGCTTCTGCTCGCCTTGCCCATTGTGCCTGCTCATCATCCGGAAGAATGCCAGCAGCCGGCGGGTCTCGATGAGCCCGAACCGAGCGAGGACGAGGTAACGCGGTCCAACCCGTTCAGTGTATTGGCGCAGTTAAAGCGTGACCCAAACGTTTAGGAGTTAATCAATTATGGCTGTTCAGCAGAACAAAAAATCCCGCTCTGCCCGTGACATGCGTCGTTCGCACGACGCCCTGACGGCAAGCACTCTGTCTGTAGAAAAAACCACCGGTGAAATTCACCTGCGTCACCACGTATCGCCAGAAGGCGTATACCGTGGCCGTAAAGTGATCGACAAGGGCGCTGACGAGTAATCACTTGTCTGCTCAAGTCATCGCGATTGACGCAATGGGCGGGGACTTCGGTCCCCGCAGCATTGTTCAGGCCAGTCTTGCTTGTCTGTCTGCTACGCCCTCGCTACACCTGACCCTCGTCGGTCAACCCTCCCTTCTTGAAGAATTGCTCTCTGGCCAGTCGGCTGTGGATCGCTCGCGTCTGTCGATCGCGCCGGCGTCCGAAGTCATCGCCATGGACGAAAAACCTGCACAGGCTCTGCGCGGCAAGCCCGACTCGTCGATGCGCGTGGCGCTCGAGTTGCTGCGAGACGGCAAGGTGCAGGCCTGTGTCAGTGCCGGCAATACTGGTGCGCTGATGGCGTTGTCGCGGTTTGTGCTCAAGACCTTGCCGGGCATTGATCGGCCGGCGATGGTGGCGGCGATTCCGACGCAGAAGGGTTATTGCCAGTTGCTCGACCTGGGCGCCAATGTCGATTGCAGCGCCGAGCATCTGTTGCAGTTCGCTGTGATGGGGTCGGTGGCGGCGGAAACCCTGGGCATCGTTCGTCCGCGCGTGGCGCTGCTGAACATCGGTACTGAAGACATCAAGGGCAATCAGCAGGTAAAGCTGGCGGCCACCTTGTTGCAGAGTGCTCGTGGCATCAATTACATCGGTTTTGTCGAAGGTGACGGTGTGTACCGTGGTGAGGCGGATGTGGTGGTATGTGACGGTTTTGTCGGCAATATCCTGCTCAAATCCAGCGAAGGCCTGGCGACCATGATTGCCGGGCGCATCGAAGCCTTGTTCAAGAAAAACCTCGCGTCTAAAGTGGTCGGTGCTCTGGCCCTGCCGCTGATGAAGCGCTTGCAAGCCGATCTGGCGCCTGCTCGGCATAACGGCGCAAGCTTCCTCGGGTTGCAGGGGATTGTGGTGAAAAGCCATGGTTCGGCGGGGGTTCAGGGCTTCCAGAGTGCGATTCAGCGCGCCTTGATCGAGATTCAGGAAAACCTGCCGGAACGTATTCATGGTCGCCTGGAGGATTTGTTGCTTTAGGCGTTTTCGTCGGACAATGCTTAAATGTGACCGCTCAGTTCAATTTGCCATCCAACTGTCAGTTTCTTGCGTCCCCCAAGCGGGACGTCAATTCTCCGACGACAAGATCATTAGGGGCTTGTTACATGTCTGCTTCCCTCGCATTCGTCTTTCCGGGACAGGGTTCGCAGTCCCTCGGCATGCTGGCCGAGTTGGGCGCGCAACATCCGGTTGTCCTCGAAACATTCAAAGAAGCTTCCGATGCTCTGGGTTACGACCTGTGGGCACTGACCCAGCAAGGGCCGGAAGAGCAACTCAATCAAACCGATAAAACCCAGCCGGCCATTCTGACCGCCTCGATTGCCTTGTGGCGTCTGTGGCTGGCTGAAGGCGGTGCGCGTCCGGCTTATGTTGCCGGTCACAGCCTGGGCGAATACAGCGCTCTGGTCGCTGCGGGCAGCCTGAGCCTGGGCGACGCCGTCAAGTTGGTAGAGCGCCGTGGTCAGTTGATGCAGGAAGCCGTTCCGGCCGGGCAAGGTGGCATGGCCGCCATTCTCGGTCTGGACGATGCTGATGTGCTGGCAGCCTGTGCCGAAGCGGCACAAGGCGAAGTGGTCAGTGCAGTCAACTTCAACTCCCCTGGCCAAGTGGTCATCGCCGGTGCCAAGGCAGCGGTCGAGCGTGCCATCGAAGGCTGCAAGGCCCGTGGTGCCAAGCGCGCCATGCCGTTGCCGGTCAGCGTGCCGTCCCATTGCGATCTGATGCGTCCGGCGGCCGAGCGTTTCGCCGAGTCGATCGCAGCGATCGATTGGCAGGCGCCGCAGATTCCAGTGGTTCAGAACGTCAGCGCCAATGTGCCGGCCGATCTGGAGACCCTCAAGCGCGATCTGCTTGAGCAGCTTTACAAGCCTGTACGCTGGGTCGAATCGGTTCAGGCGCTGGCCGCCAAAGGTGCTACCCAGTTGGTCGAATGCGGCCCAGGTAAAGTGCTGGCGGGCCTGAACAAGCGTTGCGCCGAAGGCGTGTCGACATCCAACCTCAATACCCCCGACGCCTTCGCTGCCGCCCGCGCAGCGTTGGCCTGAATCAGGAGAAGCCTGCATGAGTCTGCAAGGTAAAGTTGCACTGGTCACTGGCGCAAGCCGCGGTATCGGCCAGGCTATCGCCCTGGAACTGGGCCGTCAGGGCGCCATCGTTATCGGTACCGCGACGTCTGCCTCGGGTGCCGAACGCATTGCGGCAACCCTGAAGGAAAACGGGATTCAAGGCACTGGCCTGGAACTCAATGTCACCAGCGACGAATCTGTTGCGGCAGTGCTGGCGAGCATCCAGGAGCAGTTCGGTGCGCCGGCGATCCTGGTCAACAATGCCGGTATCACCCGCGATAATCTGATGATGCGCATGAAAAATGAGGAATGGCATGACGTCGTCGATACCAACCTGAACAGTCTGTTCCGCCTGTCCAAGGGCGTTTTGCGCGGTATGACCAAAGCCCGTTGGGGACGAATTATCAGTATTGGCTCGGTTGTGGGTGCCATGGGCAACGCAGGCCAAGTAAACTACGCAGCCGCCAAGGCCGGTCTGGAAGGTTTCAGCCGTTCGCTGGCGCGTGAAGTCGGTTCGCGTTCGATTACGGTAAACTCGGTGGCCCCTGGGTTCATCGACACCGATATGACCCGCGAACTGCCCGAGGCACAGCGTGAAGCCTTGCAGACGCAGATTCCGCTGGGCCGTCTGGGGCAAGCTCAAGAGATCGCGTCTGTGGTCGCTTTTCTTGCATCCGACGGTGCGGCTTACGTTACTGGGGCTACAATCCCGGTGAACGGCGGGATGTACATGAGTTAAATGTGACGGGTTGCTTCAAAAAAATGTCATACGAGCTGTCTAAAATCCGTTATAAAGCTGCAATCTATTTATAGGCAGAGGGTCGTCGGGTTTGAGGAGTGAAGCTTTCAGTTGAAAAACTGAAAAGTCTTTCTATACACTTACCCACTGGCCAGCTGCCTGAATTTGTCCATTAGGAGTGAAAACAAGGTATGAGCACCATCGAAGAGCGCGTCAAGAAAATCGTTGCTGAGCAACTGGGCGTTAAAGAAGAAGAAGTGGTCAACACTGCTTCCTTCGTTGAAGACCTGGGTGCCGACTCCCTTGACACCGTTGAGCTGGTGATGGCTCTGGAAGAGGAATTCGAGACCGAAATCCCTGACGAAGAAGCTGAGAAGATCACTACTGTACAAGCCGCAATCGATTACGTTACTAACCACCAGGCTTAATAGCTTGTAATCGTTGCTTGCTGTCATGGAAAAACCGCACTGCCATCACGGCGTGCGGTTTTTTCTTTAGGCCCGATGCAAAGTCGTCATTTGAAAAAGGAGAGTGCTGTGTCGCGTAGACGCGTCGTAGTCACCGGTATGGGTATGTTGTCGCCACTGGGCACGGATGTGCCGAGCAGTTGGCAGGGCATTCTGGCTGGCCGCAGTGGCATTGGTCTGATCGAACACACCGACCTTTCTGCCTATTCCACCCGTTTTGGCGGCTCGGTAAAGGGCTTCAATGTCGAGGAATACCTGTCGGTCAAGGAAGCTCGCAAGCTCGACCTGTTCATTCAATACGGTCTGGCCGCAGGTTTTCAGGCAGTTCGTAACGCCGGTCTGGAAGTTACCGACGCCAACCGCGAGCGCATCGGCGTGGCCATGGGTTCGGGTATTGGCGGACTGACCAATATCGAAGAAACCAGCCGCACGCTGCATGATTCCGGCCCACGACGGATTTCTCCGTTTTTCGTGCCTGGCTCGATCATCAATATGATTTCCGGTTTCCTGTCCATCCATCTGGGCGCACAGGGACCTAACTACGCCATCGCCACCGCGTGTACCACCGGTACGCACTGCATCGGCATGGCGGCACGCAACATCATGTACGACGAAGCCGACGTGATGATTGCCGGCGGCGCTGAAATGGCAGCTTGCGGTCTGGGCATGGGCGGCTTCGGTGCCTCCCGAGCACTGTCGACCCGTAACGACGAACCGACCCGCGCCAGCCGTCCATGGGACAAGGGCCGTGATGGCTTCGTACTGTCCGACGGTGCCGGCGCTCTGGTTCTGGAAGAGCTGGAACACGCCAAGGCCCGTGGTGCGACGATCTATGCCGAGCTGATCGGCTTTGGCACCAGTGGCGATGCCTACCACATGACTTCGCCACCGGCGGATGGTGCAGGTGCTGCACGTTGCATCACCAATGCCTTGCGCGATGCCAAGATCAATGGCGATCAGGTTCAGTACGTCAACGCCCACGGCACCTCGACGTCGGCCGGCGACCTTGCCGAAGCCTGTGCGATCAAGTCGGTATTCGGCGATCACGCTTACAAGCTGGCGGTCAGTTCGACCAAGTCCATGACCGGTCACCTGCTGGGTGCGGCGGGCGCGGTCGAGGCGATCTTCAGTGTGCTGGCGATCAACAGTCAGGTAGCGCCGCCGACCATCAACCTTGATGAGCCGGACGAAGGTTGCGACCTCGATTTCGTACCGCATACCGCGCGCAATATGGATATCGATGTGGTGCTTTCCAACTCCTTCGGGTTTGGCGGTACCAACGGCTCGCTGGTGTTCCGCCGGTTCGCTGACTGATGGACAGCTGGGTCGACGGTCAGCCGGCTGACGCTTTGTCGCTGAAGGATCGCGGCCTGGCTTACGGTGATGGTCTGTTCGAGACCATTGCCGTGCGCAACGGCGCTCCGGTGTTGCTGGATCGGCATCTGCTGCGTTTGGTCAAAGGTTGCCAGCGGTTGGCAATTAATCTCGATCATGCGGCTGTCTGCACAGAGTTACTGACCTATGCCCAAGTGTTGGGCGAAGGTGTGCTCAAACTCATCGTCACGCGTGGCGAAAGCGCGCGCGGTTATGCGCCCGATCCTTCGGCTCAGGCGCGCCGCATCATGCTGGGCAACCCTCCTGCCGTTTATCCTGCTGCCAATGCGGAGCAGGGCGTTCGCCTGTTCCCCTGTGCGACGCGGCTTTCCAGGCAGCCTCTGCTCGCCGGTCTCAAACACCTGAACCGTCTTGAGCAGGTCATCGCCCGCTCCGAATGGCAAGACACCGATCATGCCGAAGGCTTAATGCTCGATCAGGCCGGGCGCGTCATTGAAGGCGTGTTCAGCAATTTGTTCCTGATTCGCGATGGCGTACTGATCACGGCTGATTTGAAGCGCTGTGGCGTTGCCGGCGTGATGCGTGCCGAATTATTGTTTCAAGCCGAGTCATTGGGGATTCCCACGCAAATCATCGACATCACCCTCGATCAGCTGCAATGGGCTGATGAAGTATTTGTCTGCAACAGCGTGTATGGCGTTTGGCCGGTGCGCGCCTATGCCGCACTGAGCTGGCCGGTTGGTCCGCTCACCCGTAAACTCCAAACCATTGCCCGCGCGCTACTGGATGTTTGATACGTGAGACGTAAATTCTTGCTGCTGCTGGAAACCGGATTGGTTCTGGCAGGGCTGTGTCTGGGCGCTTCCGCCTGGAAAATCCATTCGGCGCTGGAACAGCCGCTGAACATCACTCAGGAAGAGCTGCTGGAAGTGCCAAAAGGCACGACACCGACCCGCACCTTCTATCGACTCGAAGCCGATGGCGTCATCAAGGATGCTTTCTGGCTGCGGGTGTATTGGCGCTTCAATCTCGCCAAACAACCGTTGCACAAGGGCGAGTACCGCATGCAGCCTGGCATGACCGTCGAAGGGCTGATTGACCTGTGGAAACGCGGGGAAATGGTTCAGTACAGCCTGACCCTGGTCGAGGGCTGGAATTTCCATCAGGTCCGCGCTGCTCTGGCCAAGGATGAAAAACTCGAAAAGACCCTCGACGGTTTGAGTGATAGCGAGGTGATGGACAAACTCGGCCACACCGGGATTTTTCCGGAAGGGCGATTCTTCCCTGACACCTATCGCTTCGTGCGCGGCATGACCGATGTCGAGCTGCTGAAAAAAGCCTACGACCGCCTCGACGAAGTCCTTGCCAAGGAGTGGAGCCAGCGCGCCGCTGATGTGCCGTACACCGAACCCTATCAGGCGCTGATCATGGCCTCGCTGGTGGAGAAGGAAACCGGCGTGCCGCAGGAGCGCGGGCAGATCGCTGGCGTGTTTGTACGGCGCATGGAAATGGGCATGTTGTTGCAGACTGATCCGACCGTGATCTACGGCCTCGGTGATCGTTACAACGGCAAATTGACTCGCGCCCATCTCAAGGAAGCGACGCCATACAACACCTACATGATTTCGGGACTGCCGCCGACCCCGATCGCCATGGTTGGCCGCGAAGCGATTCATGCAGCGCTGAATCCGGTGGCTGGCAATAGCCTCTATTTCGTTGCTCGTGGTGATGGCAGCCACGTGTTCTCCGATGATCTGGACGCGCACAATAACGCTGTACGTGAGTTCCAGATCAGGCGCCGTGCCGACTACCGCTCCAGCCCCGCGCCGACCACGGCGCCAGAGGCGACGGATGAGCAGGCACCGATTCCGGCTGCTTCGCCCGACACAGTCCCCGAGGCTTTGCCGCAAGTGCCGCCGCAAGAGCCTGCTCAGCCGGCGCCACCAGAGCCGCAAGCGCCTGACCCGTCGCCATCAACGGAGCCGGTGCAAGAACCCGCTCAAGAACCCGCAGCCGCACCCGCGCCCGAACCGGATGCAACCGCGCCGCAAAGCCCGCAATGACTCTGACTAAGGACTGCCTGTGACTGGCTTGTTTATTACCCTGGAAGGCCCGGAAGGGGCCGGCAAGAGCACCAATCGCGAATACCTGGCCGAGCGCCTGCGCGCCGCTGGTATCGAGGTCGTGCTGACTCGCGAACCAGGCGGCACGCCGTTGGCCGAGCGGATCCGCGAAGTGTTGCTGGCGCCGGTTGACGAAGTCATGAACCCCGACACCGAGTTGCTGTTGGTGTTCGCCGCGCGAGCCCAGCATCTGGCCGAGGTGATTCGCCCGGCACTGGCCCGCGGTGCGGTGGTCCTGTGTGATCGCTTTACCGATTCGACCTACGCCTATCAGGGTGGCGGTCGCGGCCTGTCGCTGGAGCGCATCGCGACGCTGGAAGCCTTCGTCCAGGGCGATCTGCGCCCGGACCTGACGTTGATTTTCGATCTGCCGGTGGAAGTGGGCCTGGCCCGCGCCAGCGCTCGTGGTCGTCTGGATCGCTTCGAACTCGAAGGCCGAACCTTTTTTGATGCGGTGCGCAGTGCTTTCCTCAAGCGTGCTGAAGCGGATCCTGCGCGTTATGTCCTGGTCGATGCCGCCCAGTCGTTGGCGCAGGTTCAGCAGGCACTGGACGCCTTGCTGCCGCGTCTGCTGGAGTTGACCCGTGGCTGAAGCCTATCCGTGGCAGGACAGTCTCTGGCAGCATTTGGCAGGTCGCAAGCAACATGCTCACGCCTATCTGTTGCATGGCCCGGCCGGGATCGGCAAGCGCGCGCTGGCCGAGCGCTTGATGGCCAGTTTGCTGTGCCAGCGTCCGAGCGCCGCCCACGATGCTTGCGGCGAATGCAAATCCTGTCTGTTGCTCAAGGCCGGCAGTCACCCCGACAACTACATTCTTGAACCGGAAGAAGCCGATAAGGCGATCAAGGTCGATCAGGTTCGTGATCTGGTCAGCTTCGTGGTTCAGACCGCGCAGATGGGCGGCCGCAAAGTGGTGCTGATCGAGCCGGTCGAGTCGATGAACATCAACGCCGCCAACGCTTTGCTCAAAAGCCTTGAAGAACCTTCCGGCGATACCGTTTTGTTGTTGGTCAGTCACCAGACCAGTCGTCTGTTGCCGACCATCAAGAGCCGCTGCGTGCAGCAGGCTTGTCCATTGCCGAGCGAAGCCATGAGTCTTGCATGGCTGGCGAAAGCTTTGCCGGACTGCTCGGAAGAAGAGCGTATCGAGTTGTTGACCTTGGCCGCCGGTTCGCCACTGGCCGCCGTCAACTTGCAGGCCCAGGGCGTGCGCGAGCAGCGGGCGCTGGTGGTCGATGGCGTGAAGAAGTTGCTCAAGCAGCAACAGTCGCCAACGCAACTGGCCGAAGGCTGGAATGCGATTCCGCTGTTACTGTTGTTCGACTGGTTCTGCGACTGGTCGAGCCTGATCCTGCGCTATCAGCTGACTCAGGACGAAGAAGGCCTGGGACTGACGGACATGCGCAAGGTGATTCAGTATCTGGCGCAGAAAGCCGGCCAGGACAAAGTCCTCAACATTCAGGACTGGATCCTCGCCCAGCGCCAGAAAGTGATGAGCAAAGCCAACCTCAATCGGGTGTTGTTGCTGGAGGCGCTGTTGGTGCAATGGGTGGGTTTGCCTACCCAGAAGTGATCGTCTGCGCCTAGACTCTGGTCATCAGCAACGGAGGTCAGCATGAATGAACTCGTCAATCCGGGACCGCGCAACGGCATTTTGTCCCTGACGATCAAGGACAAGTCCGTGCTTTACGCGGCCTACATGCCGTTCATCAAGAACGGTGGCCTGTTTATCCCGACCAACAAGAGTTACAAGTTGGGCGATGAGGTATTCATGCTGTTGAACCTGATGGACGAGCCGGAGAAGATTCCGGTCGCCGGCAAGGTCACCTGGATCACCCCCAAAGGTGCGCAGGGCAACCGGGCCGCCGGGGTCGGCGTACAATTCAACGATGGCGACAATACCGCGCGCAGTCGAATCGAAACCCATCTGGCCGGAGCCCTGAAGTCCGACCGTCCCACTCATACGATGTAAGTTGCAGCCCTTTTATGCTCGTAGATTCCCATTGCCACCTTGATCGCCTCGACCTCGCCGCCCACGACGGCTCCCTGGATGCTGCACTTGATGCGGCCCGTCTGCGCGGGGTAGGGCACTTTCTGTGTATCGGCGTCAGCGTCGAGAACGCCGCCGACGTCAAAGCCCTGGCCGAACGTTACGACGACGTCGACTGTTCGGTTGGCGTGCATCCGCTTGACGTGCAACCGGGCGCCGCACCAGCACTGGATTGGCTGTTGCGCGAGCTCAACCACCCGCGTGTGGTGGCGATCGGTGAAACCGGTCTGGATTACCACTACGAGCCGGAAGCAGCGAAGTTGCAGCAGGAGTCGTTTCGCCTGCATCTGCAAGCGGCGCAGCAGACGGGCAAACCGGTGATCATCCACACCCGTGGTGCCCGCACCGATACGTTGAACCTCCTGCGTGAAGCAGCGCTGCCCCAGGCGGGCGTGCTGCATTGTTTCACCGAAGACTGGGACATGGCCAAAGCGGCGCTGGACATGGGGTATTACATTTCCTTGTCCGGGATTGTCACTTTCCGCAATGCCGACGCTCTGCGTGATGTGGCCAGTAAAGTGCCGGCTGACCGATTGCTGGTGGAAACCGACTCGCCTTACCTGGCGCCGATCCCTCATCGCGGCAAGCCAAACCTGCCGCAGTACGTGCGCGACGTAGCGGAATTTCTGGCAATGTTGCGAGGTGAGCCCTACGAGCGGTTTGCCGAGCAAACCACCGAAAATTTCAAGCGGCTGTTTCCGCTGGCCCATGTGAAAGGTTAAATCGCAGGCAAAAAAAACCCGGGTTCTGGGGGGTGAATCCGGGTTAAGACCATTAGGAGTAAAACAAAGGCACGCGGTCCGTTGGTACCTATATCGGCGCAACACTTGGGGGAGATGTCCCGCCGACAGTTGAAGTATTGATCAGTATTGCGCCGAGTCCAGTTTACTGGCGCCGGTTTTTAAACAAATTTGGAATACGGGCGCTTCGGTTGAGTTCTCATTAATCTGCGAGGCTGCCGGAATTCATCAAGAAACACATATATGGTCGGATGATCCGTGCATTTTTGCGCAAGTTAGGCATAATACGCGGCTTCGAATTTTGACCCCTACAGACCTTTTCTTATGCATAAAGAACCTCGTAAGGTCCGTGAGTTTCGTCGCCGCGAGCAAGAAATTCTCGATACCGCGCTCAAGCTGTTCCTCGATCAAGGTGAAGACAGTGTCACCGTCGAGATGATTGCTGATGCCGTCGGTATCGGCAAAGGCACGATCTACAAGCACTTCAAATCCAAGGCTGAGATCTATCTGCGCCTTATGCTCGATTACGAGCGCGATTTGAACGAGCTGTTGCATTCGGCCGATGTCGACAAGGACAAGGAAGCCCTGTCCCGGGCCTACTTCGAATTCCGCATGCGCGACCCTCAACGCTATCGGTTGTTCGATCGCCTGGAAGAAAAGGTGGTCAAGGGCAATCAGGTGCCGGAGATGGTCGAGGAGCTGCACAAGATTCGCGCCTCGAACTTCGAACGCCTGACCCAGCTGATCAAAGGCCGGATCAGCGAAGGCAAACTTGAAGACGTGCCGCCTTACTTCCATTACTGCGCATCCTGGGCGCTGGTGCACGGCGCCGTGGCGCTGTATCACTCGCCGTTCTGGAGCAATGTGCTGGAAGATCAGGAAGGCTTCTTCCAGTTCCTGATGGACATCGGCGTGCGCATGGGCAACAAGCGCAAGCGCGATACCGACACCCCGAGCAGCTGAACCATTCAGTTGCCTTATTGCGCCATGATTTCGCTACGTGGTGCAGTACCGCAGGAATATACTCAGGCATAGGACTTGCTAAAACTTGATTTGTGAGTCAAGTTTTAGCGGTCCGAATATTCTTCCGCCGGAGTAATCCATGATCGTTGACCGTCAAGGCAGGCGTTTTCGCAATTTGCGAATCAGCCTGACTTCAGCCTGCAATTACGCTTGTACCTACTGCGTGCCCAACGGCAAGCGGTTGGTGGCTGCGCAGGATGAATTGTCGGCCGAGGCCATGGCGCGTGGCGTGGCCTATCTGATTGAAGCAGCGGGCATTGAGCGTTTGCGCATCACCGGCGGCGAGCCGCTGGTCAGCCCCAAACTCGAAACTTTCATGACCGCTGTCGGGCAGATGGGCCTGGCGGACATCAGCCTGACCACCAATGGTCAGCTGCTGGCGAAGAAACTGCCACTGCTAGTGGGCGCCGGCATTCGTCGCATTAACGTTTCCCTCGATACCCTGGATGCCAGCGCTTTTCGCAGCATTGCCCGTGGCGGCGATCTGGCGACAGTGCTTGACGGTATGGATCAGGCCAGCGCCGCCGGCCTGAAGATCAAGGTCAATATGGTGCCGCTGCGTGGGCAGAACCTCGATCAGGTGATGCCGCTACTCGATTACTGTCTGGAGCGCGGCTATGAGCTTCGTTTCATCGAGTTGATGCGCATGGGCCACCTGGCCAGCGACTCCAATGCTTTCCTGCAACAGTTTGTCAGCCTCCAGCAGTTGCTCAGCCTGATCGGTGAGCGCTACGAATACCTTCAGGCCGATGCGCCGGTAGATGCCACCGCCGTGCGTTACGAAATTCCGGGGCAGGGCTACTTCGGCGTTATCGCCAACGAAAGCGTTCCATTCTGCCGCACCTGTTCGCGGCTGCGTCTGTCCTCCACGGGCTGGCTGCATGGCTGCCTGTCGTCGAGCAACCGCCACTATGTCGGCGACCTGCTGGACAAGCCCCGTCATCAAGCTTTGCCCGCCTTGCAGAGGCTCTTGGTGAAAGCCTTGGGTGATAAGCAGGAAGTGGCATTTTCTGGTGGCGCGACCGTGATGAAAATCATCGGCGGCTAAACACGATCCCTGTAATTGGATGGACTCGCCCAAGCCGAGGCGTCAATGCGCCACGGTGGCAGTCTAATCAGCCAACGACAGCGAGGGCGAGTCCATGAAAAAGCATACTTCGATTGATCAATCCCT
>NZ_JBBWCB010000048.1:0-42490 GCF_039888995.1 Pseudomonas rossensis
GTCTGGGCGACCCGCAAGCCCTGCTCCGGCGCCGGTTCGCGCTTGATCATCCGCTTCATCTTCCACTCAAACGCCCACGTCAGGCTCACCGCCGCGCACGCCAGCCCCAGCGCCAATCCCCACCAGACGCCCGTCGGCCCCCAATTCAAATGGAAGGCCATCCACCAGGCAGCCGGCGCGCCGATCAGCCAATAGCAACCCAGCCCCACCAGGAACGTGGTCTTGGCATCCTTGAGTCCGCGAATGCAGCCCATGGCGATGGTTTGCGTGCCGTCGAACAGTTCGAACCACGCGGCGACCGCCAACAGGCTCACGGCCAGGTTGATGACGTCGCGAAACGCCGGGTCGTTGTGGTCCAGGAACAAACCGATCAACTGATTCGGCAGCAACCAGAAGACCATGGCGAAGGCAAGCATCGCCGCCGCGCCAAAGGCGATGCCGACCCGTCCGGCCAGACGTGCATTCAGCAGCTGCCCGGCGCCGTAGTGCTGTCCGATGCGCATGGTGATCGCATAGGAAATCCCCGCCGGAACCATGAACGCCACCGAGACGATTTGCAGGGCGATCTGGTGTGCGCCCATTTGCGTACTGCCCATGGTGCCCATGCACAGCGCGGCGAACGCAAACAGTCCGACTTCCACCGCGTAGGTGCCACCAATCGGCAGGCCCAGGCGCCACAGTTCCTTCAGATACTGACGGTTAGGCCGCGACAGGCCTTGGCGCAAGGGATAAGCGTCGTAAGCCGGATGCCGACGGATGTGCCAGGCCAGCGCCAGCGCCATGCAGTTGGCGACAACAGCGGTAACCAACCCGATGCCCATCAACCCCAGTTTCGGCAGGCCGAACATGCCGGTAATCAATGCGTAATTGAGCAGGAAGTTGGCCACGGTGCCGCCGAGGCTGATGACCATCACCGGTGTTGCCCGGCCGATGGCGCTGGTGAAGCCGCGCAGGGCCATGAAGCTCAGATAGCCGGGCAGGGCGAACGGCAGGATCAGCAGGAACTGCCCGGCAGCCTGGACGTTGGCTTCGGTCTGGCCGAACAGCAGCAACACCGGTTTGAGGTTCCACAGCAGCAGCCCGGCCACCAATGCCATCAACCACGCCAGCCATAACCCGGCCTGGGTCAGCCTGGCGGCACCGACGATGTCGCCGGCACCCTGACGGATGGCCACGAGGGTGCCGACTGCGGCGATCACGCCAATGCAGAAGATCGACACGAACGAGTAAGTTGCTGCGCCCAGGCCGCCACCGGCCAGCGCCTCTGGACTTAGGCGCGCCATCATCAAGGTGTCGGTGAGGACCATCAGCATGTGCGCCAACTGCGAGGCAATCAACGGCCCCGCCAGCCGCAGGATGGCCCAGAGTTCGGTACGTGCTGGATGCTGCATGGTCATCACGCTCGATAATTAAAGAGGGACAGGAAAGCGTCGATTCTCGGCGCTCTACGGGGTTTGCACAAAGGGATAAAAAGGATGGGTTTCATGATTCAAACTCATGCTGGAGAGTTTCTGCTAGGGTGACCGAATCCCGCTATAGGAGCTTTCCGAATGTCCCGTCGTCTTCCTCCCTTGTATGCCCTGCGCGCATTCGAAGCGGCGGCGCGGCACAGCTCGTTTACCCGTGCGGCCGAAGAATTATCGATCACCCAAAGCGCGGTCAGTCGGCACATTCGTACGCTAGAAGAACATTTTGCCTGTCGGCTGTTTCACCGCAGCGGACGCAATCTGCAATTGACCGAGTCGGCGCGGTTGATTCTGCCCGGCATTCGAGAAGGCTTCACCGCCCTGGAGCGGGCCTGCAATACGTTGCGCGCCGAGGATGACATCCTGCGCATGAAAGCGCCGTCGACCCTGACCATGCGTTGGCTGCTGGCACGGCTCAGCCGCTTTCGGCACCTGCAACCAGGCAATGAGGTGCAATTGACCAGCGCCTGGATGGACGTCGACTCGGTGGACTTCAACCATGAACCGTTCGACTGCGCCGTCATCCTCAGCAACGGACATTTTCAGCCGGACTGGGAGGCGAGTTTCCTGTTCCCGGAAGAGCTGATTCCAGTCGGCGCGCCGAATCTTCTGCAGGATCAACCGTGGGATGTTGCACGGCTGGCCAATGCCGAACTGCTGCACCCGACACCGGATCGTCGCGACTGGCGCAGTTGGCTGGAGCGCATGGGGCTGGCGGATCAGGTGTCGCTCAAGGGCGGGCAGGTGTTCGACACGCTGGAACTGGGCATGATCGCCGCCGCCCGAGGTTATGGCGTGTCCATGGGCGATCTGCTGATGGTGGCGGAAGATGTGGCTCAGGGACGTCTGAGTCTGCCGTGGCCGACGGCCGTCGCCAGCGGTGAGAAATATTACCTGGTCTGGCCAAAAACCCGCCCCGGAGGTGAACGTTTGCGCAGGCTCAGCGACTTCCTGCAAGGCGAAGCCCGAGCAATGGTATTGCCCGATGTTCAACACTTGGGCTGAATCGATAGAGCTGCCGCAATGGCGGCCTTGAGCCATATCCCGGTTAATTACTCAAGTATTCCGATTTTCCGCCGAAAATGCAGGTGGAACCTTCGTGCAGGTTCGACGCAATTCCCATTATTAGAATTTTGCTGAGTGTGCAGCCAGATCAAGGAGGATCCGGTCGCTCGGCCAGGAGCTGTCATGTCTCAACCTCGTGCCCGGATCGCCTCACAGCTTGGTCTTGCGCTTGCCGTGATACTGGCGATTGTCATCAGCGGCAGTACCGTGTTCGCCCTGCGTTCGCTGGACACCGCCAACCTCGCCACCCGCGAAGAGCACCTGGCCAGTGAAGCTCGGTTGCTGGCCGATCAGTTGAGTACCTTTCACGGCACGTTGCGTGAAAGCACCCAGCGTCTGAGCGGTCTGTTCGAGAAGCGCTTCAGCGCCGGTTTGAGCGTGCACCCGGATGAACCGGTGTCGGTAGCGGGCGCGCAGACGCCGGGCCTGCACCTGGGCAGCGAAGTGCTGAACAACAACTTCAAGGAAGTGGACGAGTTCAAGCAAATGACCGCCGGCGTTGCGACGGTGTTTGTGCGCAGCGGCGAAGACTTCATTCGGGTCAGCACGTCCCTGAGCAAACAGGACGGCACCCGAGCCATCGGCACGCTGCTCGATCACGCGAACCCGGCCTATGCCCGCTTGATGGCGGGGCAGGCCTACGTCGGTCGCGCCTTGCTGTTCGAACGCTCCTACATGACTCAGTACACCCCCGTACGTGACAGCGGCGGTAAGGTGATTGCTGTTCTGTTCGTAGGATTCGACTACACCGACGCGCAGAACGCGCAGTTCGCCAACCTCAAGCGCTTCCGTATCGGCCAGACCGGTTCCCTGGCGCTGCTGGATGAGCAGAGCAAATGGCTGGTGCCGATCGCGGGCGTACAAGCGCTGGATCAGGCGACTCCGACCATCGTTGGCTTGGCGAAAACGCCGGGCAAGGGCGAGTTCTGGAGCGACAAGTCCGAAGATTTCTACAGCATTGCCGTGCCGTTTGAAGGCGGGCCGTGGTCGGTGGTGGCGAGCATGCCGAAAACCGAAATTCGGGCCGTGACCTGGAGTGTCGGGATTCAGTTGGCGATTGGCAGTCTGTTGGCGATGTTGATCGCTGTGGGTTCGGCGGTCTGGTTGCTGCGCAGCAAACTGGCGCCGCTGGGTGATCTGGTGCGTCAGGCGGAAGCCTTGGGTGCCGGTGATTTGAGCGTGCGTCTGAACGTATCGAGTAACGATGAGATCGGTCAGCTGGCTCGCGCGTTCAACCAGATGAGCCAGGCGCTGTCGACCATGGTCGAGCACATCCGCAAGGCGTCGCAAGAGGTCAACAGCCGTGCCCAGGCCTTATCCGGTCTGTCCGGTGGCGCCTATGAAGGGATGGAGCAGCAGTCGGGCGAAATCACCAGCATGGCCGGCGCCGTGGAAGAGTTCAGCGCCACCTCCCTGAACATTGCCGACAACATGGGCAGCACTCAGCGTCTGGCTCAAGAAAACGCACAGCAAACCCAGATCGGTCGTACGTCGATGGACGAAGCGTCCTCGTCCCTGGAACAAATCGCCGGCGCGCTGAACAGCACGGCGACGGTGATCAATACCTTGGGTCAGCGCTCCCAGGAAATCGGCGGCATTGTCGGTGTGATTACCTCGATTGCCGATCAAACCAACCTGCTGGCGCTCAATGCCGCCATCGAAGCCGCTCGTGCCGGCGAGCAGGGGCGTGGTTTTGCCGTCGTGGCCGATGAAGTTCGCAACCTGGCCTCACGCACTCGCGAAGCGACCGACGAAATTTCCGGCATGATCCAAAGCATCCAGCAGGAAACCGGTAACGCCATCAGCACCATGGAGCAGGGCAACCTGTTGATGCAGGAAGGCCTGTCGCGCAACGCCAACGTGGCTTCGGCCCTGGCGCGGATCGATGAGCAAAGCCGCTCGGCCGGTCAGCAATTCGCGGCGATCACCACCGCCACTCAAGAGCAGAGCAGTACCGCAACCTTGCTGAGCAGCAACCTGCAAAGCATTGCCCTGGCGAACAGTGAGCAGCGTGAAGTGGTGTCCAATCTGGCGATCACCGCCAAAGAGCTGGAGAAGCTGGCGGCGGATTTGCGGCATGAGGTTGACCGGTTCCGTTGAGGCACCGCCGCATTCTTTCTCTGCCATGAGCTGAGTTGTGTTGTTTTTAAGCTTGATGAAACGTTTCAGCAAGTCTATAAAAATGGCACAACTCCAAGAAAGGCTCCTGTCATGACTCCGCTCAAACTCATCATCGCTCTCGGCGCGCTGTCGGCTACCTCCCACGCCATGGCCTGGGACTACGTATTGCTCGACACCGACAAAGCAGCCCAGAACTGGCAGATCACCAGTCAGCAACTCGGCATCAAAACTGACAAACCTTTCTCGGTCACCCTGCGCACCTTGCACGGAGGTCGGCAGGAGGGCGTCAGCATCGTCGACATCGATAACGGCACCCTGAAACTCTCGGTGGTGCCGACCCGCGGGATGAACGTCCTGCAGGCGTCGGTCGGTAATGTGCGCATGGGTTGGGATTCGCCAGTCAAGGATGTGGTCAATCCGTCCTTCATCGAACTCAACGGTCGCGGCGGGTTGGGCTGGCTTGAGGGCTTTAACGAACTGGTCGCCCGCTGCGGCTACGAGTGGGTCGGTCACCCCGGCATGGATAACGGTGAACTGCTGACACTCCACGGTCGCGCCGCCAACATCCCGGCCAGCAAAGTCACTTTGCACATCGATGAAAAAGCGCCTTACACCATCAGCCTGCGCGGCGAGCTGAAAGAGCAGGCGTTCAAGAAAGTCGACTTCTCGGTGCTGACCGAACTGGTCACCGAGCCCGGCAGCGCAGCATTCGCCCTCAACGACACCCTCACTAACAACGGCGATTATCCAAAGGAGTATCAGGCGTTGTACCACAGCAATTTCAGCACTCCATTCCTGGAGCAGGGCGCCCGATTCGCCGCACCGGTGAAACAGGTCTCGCCGTTCAATGACAAGGCAAAAGGGGATCTGCCGGACTGGCAAACCTATCGCGCACCGACCAAGGACTACGACGAGACGGTTTACAACGTTGTGCCATATGCCGACGCCAAGGGCGATACGCTCACCGTGTTGCATAACAAGGCCGGCAGCCTAGGGGTTTCGGTGGGTTTCAATACTCAACAGTTGCCGGTGTTCTCCCTGTGGAAAAACACGGACACCCAAGGGCAGGGCTATGTCACGGGTCTTGAGCCAGGAACGAGCTTTTCCTACAACCGCCGGTATCAGCGGCCACTGAATCTGGTGCCAACGATTGCTGCCAAGGAGCAGAAGCAGTTCCAGATCAGCTACAGCTTGCTGGCGGACAAGGGGGCTGTGGATAACGCGTTGAAGCGAGTGAACGAGATTCAGGGCGGGCGGCAGACTGAGGTGCGGCAAACGCCGTTGGTGGATCTCACCAAGGAATAATCCCTGCTAATTTGTGCTCGGCCGGTATTGCAGCGCCTCGGCCAAGTGCTCGCGGGTGATGCCATCGATTTGTTCAAGGTCCGCCAGGGTGCGCGCCACTTTGAGCAGTCGATGGGCTGACCTCAGCGACAAAGTCAGTCGTTCACACGCAGTTTCCAGCCAGGTTTCGTCGATTGTGGATAACTTGCAGTGTTTGCGCAGGCCTGGCAGATCAAGAAAGGCGTTGGCGCAGCCCTGGCGTTTGTGTTGCCGCTCTCGTGCATCGGCGACCAGCACTGCGGCAGTGGCCGTGTCGTCTCCGGCCTTCAACGCTGGATTCAACGCCGTAGCTTCACGGGCGACGGTCAGGTGCAGGTCGATGCGATCCAGCAGTGGGCCCGACAGTTTGTTGCGATAGCGCTGGACCATGTCGGGTGTACAAGAGCAACGGCCGCTTGGCTCGCCAAGATATCCACAGGGGCACGGGTTCATTGCCGCCACCAATTGGAATCGCGCCGGGAATCGCACGCGGTCACGGGCGCGGGAAATCACGATGTGCCCGGACTCCAGTGGCTCCCTTAAAACCTCCAATACTTTGCGATCAAACTCTGGCAGCTCATCCAGGAACAGAACGCCATGGTGGGCGAGGGTGATTTCGCCGGGTTGCGGTTTAGAACCGCCGCCTACCAGCGCGGCACCTGAGGCAGAGTGGTGGGGCTGGCGAAACGGTCGCTGCGGCCAATGGCTCAGCGGCACGCAGCTAGCGACCGATTGAATCGCCGCAACTTCCAGCGCTTCGCTCTCCGCCAGTGGCGGTAAAAGCCCAGGTAAACGGCTCGCCAACAGGGTTTTTCCTGTTCCCGGTGGACCGCTGAACAAAAGGTTATGAGCCCCTGCCGCCGCAATCAGCAACGCACGCTTGGCTGAGAGTTGGCCCTGCACTTCATTTAAATCGGGATAGGGTTTGCTGGCGTAGAGCAATCCATTGGAAACATAAGGTTCAACCGGCGTGTGGCCATTGAAATGCGCGACCGCTTCGAGCAAATGATCCACCGCGATCACCTTCAACCCCGACGCCAGGCACGCTTCCTCGGCATTCGCCCGCGGCACCATCAACGAGCGTCCGGCCTTGCGTGCGGCCAGCGCTGCCGGCAACACTCCCCGAACTGCCCGCACCGCGCCTGACAGCGCCAACTCCCCCAGGCACTCCACATCATCCAGCGTCAGAGTCGGCACCTGCACACTGGCTGCCAGAATCCCCAAGGCAATCGCCAGGTCGAAGCGCCCGCCGTCTTTTGGCAGGTCGGCGGGCGCGAGATTCAGCGTGATGCGCCGCGCCGGAAACTGCAGGCCCGAGTTGATGATCGCACTGCGTACTCGATCCTTGCTTTCCTTCACTGCTGCCTCCGGCAAACCGACCATCGTCAGCGATGGCAAGCCATTGGCCAGATGGACTTCGACGGTTACCGCGGGCGCATCCACGCCAATCTGGGCGCGGCTGTGGACGATGGAGAGGGACATGGTCGTTCCTTGAGCTGAAGAGCACCGCTTCCTGCGGTTTTTGAAGGGTAGTTGTGAGGTAGCGCTTGAGCTTGGTAATTCAGGCGCAAAACTTTCGCAGAATGTTGCTGGCCAAAGCCGTAACGCGATCTGTAGCAGCTGGCGGAGCCTGCGTTCGGCTGCGCAGCAGTCGTGAAACCGAATTGCTCGGTTTACCTGACGTAGCGCGTGCTCTGATTTTACGACTGCTGCGCAGCCGAACGCAGGCTCCGCCAGCTGCTACAAAGGTTGCGTCGGGGCTGGCATTGTTTGTCAGGCGTTACGAGAGCTGGTTTTTGTAGGACTGGTCCGAGATGGATGAAGGGGTCGGTGAAAGCGCACTAGCGCTATTGTGTGATCGAGGGGCTACTTATGATCACGACTGATCGAGTCCTCGGAGGAAAAATGAACACTATTGGAATGCGGCCGATTCATCCTGGCGAAATCCTTGAAAAGGAGTTTCTTGAGCCGTTGGGCATTACTGCGGCGGGTTTGGCTTGCTCGCTGAGTGAGTTCGAAGTTGAGATATGTCACCTGGTGGCGCAGAGCAGAGGTGTCGGTCCTGACCTTGCAAAGAGGTTATCCATCCACCTGAAGACCACGCCCGAGTTCTGGCTGAACCTGCAATCGAGCTACGATCTGCGCAGGACCGATATCGAGCGTGGTTGAGGTTCGAATGCTTACAGCGATTGCAGCGCTCGCGTAGCTCTTTTCCACCACGGCAGATTGACCGCACGCGATGCCTGCTCGCCACTCGGCAACATCTGCGGAACGTCTTGCAGCCGAATCCACGGCTGGTTATTCCAGTGCAACAAACTCAACGATATCTCCGGCCAGTTCAGCAGGCTCAGGATCGGGCGTTCGATTGAGGTGGGTTGCTGGGCGTCTCTGAGGGCTGGGACGACGTCGTGGGTTAGCCATTCGCGCAGCGCCCGATATTCGGGGCAGTAGTGGTAGACGAGTAGTGCGTAGACGCCGGATTCGCTGATCATCAGGGTGTTTTCGATGCTGCCGTGGATGAGCATTCGTAATGTTTGGTGTTGGTCGGGATCGAGTTTGCGGACGGCGCGTTCGTCGAGGTAGAGGCGCAATAGACGGCCTAGATCTCGGGCGCTAAACCAGGCCTGGTTTTCCAACAGCAGGGCGTGGAGATGGAGTTTGTGGCGGGTGAAGACTTGGGGGATTAGATAGTTTTCTTCCATGGTGCAGTTCTCGGGATCAAATGAAGAAAACTGCCTCTGATCGTCGCCAAACGAAAAGGGTGGCAGCCATGCGCGGGTTGGCGAACCGGTGACGCCCGAAAACCGGCAGACCCGAAGGTCTCCCACGCATAGCCGCCATAATTCGAGATGGGAACGTCGGGGTCTTCCGGGTCGCCAAACCCAGAGCTGAACATTCAGCTGGGGATGAGCATAGAAACTGGAGGCCTTACGACGCAATCGGACGGCGGTGTGATTTTTGTAGGACGTTGCCGAGAATGTGGCGGGGCGGAAGATCAAAAGATCGCAGCCTTCGGCAGCTCCTACAGGGGTGGTCTGTCTCGTGTGGGATGGCTGGTAGACCGAGGCGACTCCATTCGCGGGCAAGCCCGCTCCCACAGGGAATGTGGTGTTATTCGGAAGGTGGATTGAGCTTCGCTTCCAGCTCCGCAACCTTCGCCTCAAGACTTTCCAACCGTGCACGAGTCCGTGCGAGCACAACCATCTGGCTATCAAACTCTTCCCGGCTCACCAGATCCAGCTTGCTGAAGCCGCTCTGCAACAGAGCCTTGAACTGGCTTTCGATTTCGCTTTTCGGTAGCGGGGTGTCGCCGCTGAAGAGGCGGGAGGCGGTGCCGCTCAGGGCATCGAGGAAGTCTTTGGGCGCGAGCATGGGAAATGTCCTGTCAAACAATGGCGGGCAGTGTATCACGCAGTGTCTATAGTCAATCTCGCAGTCAAGGGTGCACGCTTTTCGCGCATGCGGATGGACGGCCGCGCACTGTTGTTGTGCGTATCCGTCGAGCCATGGGAGCGAAGCAACTTGCGGCAGCGGCCAAGGGCCTGAAATCAGTGGGTTTCGGCGAGATGGCAAGCTTTCTGCTTAGTCGGTAGTGACCCATGCACTGATGCAGTCGCTGCGACGAATGCAGTGCGCCAAGCGGAACGGGGAAGTGTTTCGTGCGGAGTGGTTAGCAGGCGTCGGACGGGCAGGTAAGGCCGACGATGCGTTACAAAGCCAGGCACTGCGCTTAGACTTGAGTCGGGTTTGTTTTCCTGGGGCAAGTCCACCAATTCGGGAGAGAGTTTTCATGAAGCTAGTCACTGCCATCATCAAGCCGTTCAAACTGGACGACGTACGCGAGTCGCTGTCCGAGATCGGCGTGCAGGGCATTACCGTTACTGAAGTCAAAGGCTTCGGTCGGCAGAAGGGTCACACCGAGCTGTATCGCGGCGCGGAATACGTGGTCGATTTCCTGCCAAAGGTGAAGATTGATGTCGCCATTGACGACAAGGATCTTGACCGGGTTATCGAGGCGATAACCAAGGCTGCCAACACCGGCAAGATCGGTGACGGCAAGATCTTCGTGGTCAATCTGGAACAGGCGATTCGCATCCGTACCGGCGAAACCGATACCGACGCAATCTAGGCCGCCACACACCCAACGCCCCAGGAGAAAACAATATGACTCTGCGTACATTCGCAGGGCTAGGAGCCCTGTTGTCCCTCGTAATGCCCAGCCTGGCTATGGCGGCAGACGAAGTGGCGGCCCCAGTCCTCAACTCCGGCGACACCGCCTGGATGATGACCTCGACAGCCCTCGTGCTGTTCATGACCATTCCCGGCCTCGCGCTGTTCTACGGCGGCATGGTTCGCTCCAAAAACATTCTTTCCGTGATGATGCAGTGCTTTGCCATTACCGGTCTGATCAGCATTCTGTGGGTCATTTATGGCTACAGCATCGCGTTCGACACCACCGGCATGGAGCAGGGCGTCGTCAACTTCAACTCATTCTTCGGCGGCATGGGCAAGGCATTCCTTGCCGGTGTCACGCCATCGAGCCTGACCGGTCCCGCGGCGCTGTTCCCTGAGGCGGTGTTCATCACCTTCCAGATGACCTTCGCCATCATCACCCCTGCGCTGATCGTCGGTGCCTTCGCCGAGCGGATGAAGTTCTCCGCCATGCTGATCTTCATGGGCGTCTGGTTCACCCTGGTTTATGCACCGATTGCGCACATGGTCTGGTCCGGTAACGGCGGCCTGATGTGGGACTGGGGCGTGCTGGACTTCGCTGGCGGCACCGTGGTGCACATCAACGCCGGTGTGGCCGGTCTGATTGCCTGCCTGGTACTGGGCAAACGCAAAGGCTTCCCGACCACCCCGATGGCGCCGCACAACCTCGGTTACACCCTGATGGGCGCTGCAATGCTGTGGGTTGGCTGGTTCGGCTTCAACGCCGGTTCCGCTGCTGCGGCCAACGGCACTGCCGGTATGGCGATGCTGGTGACCCAGATCGCAACTGCCGCCGCTGCATTGGGCTGGATGTTCGCCGAGTGGATCACGCACGGCAAACCAAGTGCTCTGGGTATCGCTTCGGGTGTTGTGGCCGGTCTGGTTGCAATCACGCCAGCCGCTGGCACCGTGGGCCCGATGGGCGCTCTGGTCATCGGTCTGGCAGCCGGCGTGGCGTGCTTCTTCTGCGCCACTACCCTGAAACGCAAACTCGGCTATGACGACTCCCTGGACGCCTTTGGCGTACACGGTATCGGCGGTATCCTCGGCGCGATCCTGACCGGTGTCTTCGCCGCTCCGGCCCTGGGTGGCTTCGGCACCGTCACCGACATCGGTGCACAGGTCTGGATTCAGATGAAAGGCGTGGGCTTCACGGTGATCTACACCGCGATCGTCACCTACATCATCCTCAAGGTCCTGGACGCCGTCATGGGTCTGCGTATCACTGAGGAAGAAGAGGCGGTCGGTATCGATCTGGCACTGCACAACGAACGCGGCTACAACTTGTAAGTACGCGCACAAAAAAACTTGCCCGGCTTGCCGGGCATTTTTTTGTCTGGAGTTTGTCAGTGAAGGAACTGCTGAAAGGTTTTTTCGTACACGTTTAGTGGCGTTTACGACGGGCGTTTTTCTGCGGCCAATGGCTTACATGATTGAAGGAATATTAGGGCCTTTGTTTTTTCCCAGAGCGCGCTAGAATGCGCCCCGAACGTGCGGAGAACTGTATGTGGCAACAGACTCTGATTACCCTGCGGGCGAGGCCCCGGGGCTTTCATCTGGTAACGGACGAGTTACTCGCCGGCCTGCCTGAACTCAAGGCATGTCGGGTCGGTCTTTTGCATTTGTGGCTGCAGCATACCTCGGCGTCGTTGACCATCAACGAGAACGCCGATCCGGCGGTACGTCGCGACTTCGAACGATTTTTCAATCGTCTGATCCCACAAGGAACAGACGGCTATGAGCATAACGACGAAGGCCTGGACGACCTCCCGGCGCACTTCAAGGCCAGCGTGCTTGGCTGTCAGCTCAGTTTGCCGATTTCGGCAGGCCGACTGGCGCTGGGAACCTGGCAAGGCGTTTATCTGGGCGAGCACCGTGATCATGGCGGTGCCCGTAAAGTCCTCGCCACCGTGCACGGTGAAGGGGCATAAACCGCTGGTTGCCAGCGGTTGTTGAATTTTTTCCGGCGGCCATCGACAGATGGCGAAGCTGGGCTATAACTAATCTGCTTTTCGCAAGTCATGAGGTAGAACATGAGCGACGATGATCTGGAAAACGACGACCTCGAAGTAGGCGACGACGAAACCGAAGAAGGTCTGGAAACAGCAGCGGAAGACGTTGCTGACGACGATGGCGGTGAAGCGCCCGTTCCGACCGCCAAAGGCAAAGCCAAGGCAGCGGTATCGGTCGATGAGCTGCCGAGCGTCGAAGCGAAAAACAAGGAGCGTGATGCTCTGGCGCGGGCCATGGAAGAGTTCCTGGCCAAGGGCGGCAAGGTGCAGGAAGTGGAGGCCAATGTGGTCGCCGATCCGCCCAAGAAGCCTGACAACAAGTACGGCAGCCGGCCTATCTAAGCGCCTGCCCTTGCTTGCTGAAAAAGCCCGCCGTCGCTGCGGGCTTTTTCATGGGTGAAACAAAATTTGAAGTCTGCGGTGATCCTTGTGGGAGCGGGCTTGCCCGCGATGGCGACGTCACATTCACAATTGTTGTCGCCTGACACACCGCTATCGCGGGCAAGCCCGCTCCCACAGGTTTTGTATTAGGCTGAGGTCGTATTCCACCTAGCCAACAACGCCGGCAACTCGCTCAGGCTGCGAATCTCGGCATCCGGTGCCTTCTCGGCTTCCCAAACCTTGCCAGCCGGGTTAAACCAGATCGCCCGCAATCCCGCCTGCTGGGCGCCGGCAATGTCGTCACCCGGATGATCGCCGATATGCACGGCCGTTTCAGCCGTCGCCCCCCCCCGTTGCAACGCCTCATGAAACAGTCGCACATCCGGCTTGCCGATGCCGATGTCTTCGGCGCACAAGGCAAACTTGAAGTAGTCCGCCAGCCCTAACCGGCGCACATCGGCGTTGCCATTGGTGATCACGCCGAGGGCGTAGTGATTGGCCAGCGTCTCGAGGGTCGGTTGCACCTCCGGGAAGATTTCCAGCTGATGCCGGGCATGCAGAAACACTTCAAAACTCTGATCGGCCAGGTCTGCGGCCTGATCATGGCTGTAACCGGCTTCTTCCAGCGCATGGAACAAGACGCGGCGGCGCAGGGCGCTGATGCGGTGCTTGAGGCCCGGCTCACTGCTCAGGATCCGCTCGCGAATCGCCCACAAATGCTCCACCGGCACGGCGCCCAGATTTGGTGCATGTTCGGTCAGCCATTCACGCAATATGGCTTCGGCGCTGACGATCACCGGGGCGGTGTCCCACAGGGTGTCGTCGAGGTCGAAGGTGATCAATTGGATTCTCATGACTCATCGCCTTTGATTCGTTTGGCCCGTGGATGGGCGCTGTCGTAAACCGTCGCCAAGTGCTGGAAGTCCAGGTGGGTGTAGATCTGGGTGGTTTTGATGTCCGAGTGACCGAGCAATTCCTGAACCGCCCGCAGGTCCTGGGACGACTCCAGCAAATGGCTGGCGAAGGAGTGCCGCAGCATGTGCGGATGCAGGTTCTGTCCCAGTTCGCGTTCGCCAGCGGCTTTAACCCGCACCTGAATCGCCCGTGGGCCGAGGCGCCGGCCTAGCTGGCTGACAAACACCGCGTCGTCCGCCGGGTTGGTCATGGCGCGTAGCGGAAGCCACAGCTCCAGCGCTTCGCGTGCTTTTTTGCCGACCGGCAGCAGTCGGGTCTTGCTGCCCTTGCCGAGCACTTGAACCATGCCGTCGGCCAGGTCCAGCTGATCCAGATTGAGCCCGGTCAGTTCTGAAAGCCGCAAACCTGAGGAATAGAACAGTTCCAGAATCGCCTGATCCCGCCGCGCCAGGAAATCATCCTCCACCGCGCCCTCAAGCAGTTGCAGTGCGCGGTCGGTGTCGAGGGTTTTTGGCAGCCGACGTTCGCCCTTCGGCGGCGCCAGGCCGTTGGCCGGGTCGTGATCGCAGAGGCCTTCGCGGTTCAGATAGTGATAGAGCCCGCGCACCGCCGACAGCAGCCGCGCCAGGCTGCGCGAAGATTGGCCCTGTGAGTGCAGGCGTGCGATCAGGCTGCGCAGGCGCTGGATGTCCAGGGCCGCCCAACTGCTGATGTTCTGTTTGACGCACCAGCCCAGCACTTTGTCGAGGTCGCGGCGGTAGGCGTACAGCGTGTGAGGCGACACCTGCCGCTCACTGCGCAGGTGTTCGCAGTAAGCGTCCAGTTGCCGTTCCACGATCAGCGTACCGAGCGCAGGGAGGTGTTGACCCGTGGCAGCACGCGGCCCATGACTTCGGCGATGTAACTGAGGAACAGCGTGCCCACCGAGCTCTTGTAGTGCTGCGGGTCGCGGCTGGCGATGGCCAGGACGCCGTGGATGCCTTGGTAGCTGATGGCGACGACGGCGGTGGAGCCGATCTGTTTGCGCTGCTCTTCGCCAAACAGGAAGTCCAGTTCGTGTTCACGCAGGCTGCCGCTGACGCTTTTGTCTTCCGAGAGCAAGCCGCCGATGGCCGTTTGCGCGTCGGCATGGGTCACCCAGCGACCCACCGGCATCGGGTTGTCACCCAGCAGGATCAGGCTGACGAAGGGCACCTGGAAGTCCTGGCGCAGACTGTCTTCGACGCTGATCACCACGTCTTCCAGGCTGGTGGCGTCCATCAGCGCGAGAATCAGGCGGCGGGTCTTGTCGAAAAGGCGGTCGTTGTCGCGGGCCACGTCCATCAAGTGAGAGAGGCGATGCCGCAACTCGATATTGCGGTCGCGCAGGATGGTCATCTGCCGTTCGACCAGCGAAATGGTGTCGCCGCGCTGGTGCGGAATGCGCAAGGTTGCGAGCAGTTCTTCATGCTCGACGAAGAAATCCGGATGAGCCTCCAGGTACGCGGCAATCGCCGCCGCCTCAAGGCTTTCGGAAGGGGATTCGTCGGGCTGTAGGGCGGGAACCTGGGGCTTATCTTTCATGGATTCGACTCTCTCAAAGACGCACTTGTCCTTCATAAACGCGTACTGCCGGGCCGGTCATCATGACCGGTTGGCCAGGGCCTGCCCATTCAATGAACAGACGCCCGCCGGGCAGGTCGATCAATAGCGGCGAATCCATCCACCCCTGGCTGATCGCGGCCACTGCGGCAGCGCAAGCGCCGGTTCCGCAGGCCTGGGTTTCCCCGGCCCCGCGTTCCCAGACGCGCAGCTGCGCACGGTTGCGGTCGATGACCTGGAGAAAACCGACATTGACCCGCGCCGGGAAGCGCGGATGATTTTCGATTTTCGGCCCCAGTTCATGCACCGGCGCGTTGTTGATATCGCTGACCCGCAGCACGGCATGGGGGTTGCCCATGGACACGGCGGCCAGTTCGACTGCAATACCGTCGACGTCAACCTGATAACTCAGGGCCTGTTCCGGCGCGTCGAACGGAATGTCGGCCGGCACCAGGCGCGGTGCGCCCATGTTGACACCGATCTGCCCGTCGCTGCGGATATCCAGTTCGATGATGCCGCTTTTGGTCTCGACGCGGATCTGCCGTTTCGCGGTCAGGCGCTTGTCGAGCACGAATCGCGCGAAGCAGCGCGCACCGTTGCCGCACTGTTCCACTTCGGAGCCGTCGGCGTTGAAGATCCGATAGCGGAAATCCACGTCCGGGTTGCTGGGCGCTTCGACGATCAGCAACTGGTCGAAACCGATACCCGTATGCCGATCGCCCCATTGCTTGGCGTGTTTGGGCAGGATGTGCGCATGCTGGCTGACCAGGTCGAGGACCATGAAGTCATTGCCCAGGCCGTGCATCTTGGTAAAACGCAGCAGCATGGTTTTACTCCGGCAGCAGGCTTTCGCCAGCAAACAACTCGGCTACCGTCTCACGGCGACGCACTTCAAATGCCTGATCACCGTCCACCAACACTTCAGCGGCACGGCCGCGGGTGTTGTAGTTGGAACTCATGACAAACCCATAGGCACCGGCCGAATGCACGGCCAGCAGGTCGCCTTCTTCCAGGGCCAACTGGCGATCCTTGGCCAGGAAGTCGCCGGTCTCGCAGATCGGCCCGACGATGTCGTAGGCACGGGCAACGGAATTGCGCGGGCGCACGGCGGTGACGTCCATCCAGGCCTGGTACAGCGCCGGGCGGATCAGGTCGTTCATGGCCGCGTCGACGATGGCGAAGTCTTTGTGTTCGGTGTGCTTGAGGTACTCGACCTGGGTCAGCAGCACGCCGGCGTTGGCGACGATGAAGCGGCCCGGTTCGAACACCAGCGCCAGGTCGCGACCGTCGAGACGCTCGCGCACGGCTTTGATGTAGTCGGCAGCCAATGGCGGCTCTTCATCGCGATAACGCACGCCCAAGCCACCACCGAGATCGATGTGGTGCAGATAAATGCCGCAATCGCCGAGGCGGTCGACCAGGCCCAGCAGGCGGTCGAGGGCATCGATGAACGGCGGCAGGGTGGTCAGTTGCGAACCGATGTGGCAATCGACACCGACCACTTCCAGGTTTGGCAGTTGGGCGGCGCGGATGTACACGTCTTCGGCGTCGGCGATGGCGATGCCGAACTTGTTCTCTTTAAGACCGGTGGAAATGTACGGGTGGGTGCCGGCGTCGACATCCGGGTTCACTCGCAGCGAGATTGGCGCGCGAACGCCCAGCTCGGCGGCGACCAGTTGCAGACGTTCCAGCTCATCGGTGGATTCGACGTTGAAGCAATGCACACCGACTTCCAGGGCGCGACGCATGTCATCACGGGTCTTGCCGACACCGGAGAACACGATCTTGTCGGCGCTGCCGCCAGCGGCCAGTACGCGTTCCAGTTCGCCACGGGAGACGATGTCGAAACCGGCGCCCAAACGCGCCAGGACATTCAGTACACCCAGGTTGGAGTTGGCCTTGACCGCAAAACAGACCAGGTGCGGCATGCCGGCCAGCGCATCGGCGTAAGCCAGGTACTGGGCTTCGATGTGTGCACGGGAGTAGACGTAGGTCGGTGTGCCAAAGCGTTCGGCGATGGCGGACAGGGCAACACCTTCCGCGAACAGCTCACCGTCACGGTAGTTAAAAGCGTCCATGGCGTTCCCTTATTGGTAGACGTCGTGCTTGTGTGCTTTCGACGGCTGCTTTTGCGAGGACTGAGCCTGCTCGGCAGGATCCTGAGAATCGTCAGGCAGGTACAGCGGGCCTTTTTGACCGCAGGCCGACACAAGGCAGGCAACCGCGAGGAGCGCAGCAAGGGAAGAGATCAGGCGCTTCATGGCGAAATCCTTGAAAATGCGTTAATTGCGCCGGAGTATACCGGCCACCCGGCAGCTTGCCTATGCGACGGGGCTCCCGTCCGGCGGGGCTTGGGCCGTAGCGCGGTAACTTGTCCTGCGCGGTACACGGATATTTCGTAACGCTATCGGGCCCTTGGTCGTTATCCTTTGCAATCACCGGGGCTCGCCCGTATCTTGCGGCGCTTGAGCGTGAGTAGACACTTTTTGAGGTTCCCGCAATGAGTTTGACTGAAGCCCGTTTCCACGATCTGGTCGATGCCACCCAGCAGACGCTGGAGGATATTTTTGACGAGTGTGACCTGGATATCGATCTGGAGAGCTCGGCCGGTGTGCTCACCGTCAAGTTCGAAAATGGCAGCCAGTTGATCTTCAGCCGTCAGGAGCCGCTGCGGCAGCTGTGGCTGGCGGCCGTTTCCGGTGGTTTCCACTTCGACTACGACGAAGAGAGCGAGCGCTGGATGTGCGACAAGAGCGAAGAGCAGCTGGGCGAAATGCTTGAACGCATCGTCAAGCAGCAAGCTGACGCCGAGCTCGATTTCGAAGGTCTGTGAGATCGTGACCCAGCCTGTGCCCGTTCGTCCGCCCAAACCGCTCTACAGCAATGTCAGCCCGGCGGTGGCTTCGCCGTGCAGCGGTGTGTGTCGGCTGGATGAGCAGAAGGTCTGCCTTGGGTGTTTTCGCCATGTCGAAGAGATCCGCGAATGGCGCTCGGCCGATGATGAGCGGCGGCGTGTCATTTGTGCGCAGGCCACTAATCGTAAAGCCACTCGACTGTTTTGATATTGGCAATCTGAGAAGCGATCTGGGTCTTGTTTTTAATTTGGTATCATCTAATTGATTACGTGAGGCCTTACCTGCATAGACTGTTTGTGGAAGTGCGGTATATCTGTATCTATAAAAAGTAGGTTTATAACAATACGCGTGAAGAGTCGTACGGTTCGATGTGCCATTCGATGATCTTTAATTCTCGCGCGACTTATCAGGAGAAATTGAATAAAATTTTTAAGGTGCGGTATCTACTTTCCTAAAAGTGATTGATATACGACGTTCTCTTAGTATTCCTGCTTCTTTGGATCGTCGAGGGATTTCATGGTACCAATCACTGCGAGACTCTCCACCTAGCACTGCAGCGCTTCGACGATTGAGTACCACTTTATACTTTTCTTCCGCATCGAGTTTAGTCTTACGACTGAACACCATCTCCCAGCTTTCGAGAAGACTAATTGTTACCACGGCACCACGAAAGCACGGAATACAGTCAATGTGTTTCGATATGCTTTGATTGCCAAGATATTCATTTACTATGACTTGGTCCGGAAGCTCCGACAAGTATTTTTCCTTAACGAGTCGCTTGCCCAAACTTTCGGCCCATTTTGGCAGCGGGCCCAAATAAGCAGAGGGAAGGATTTTTCTAGCTTTATAGTCATAGCGCCAGCCGTAGTGCTGCACTCTGCGGGTCATTGAAGAATCCCAAGGGGCCTTTTCGATAGAGGCAAGAAAAGAGGATTCTTCTTTTGGTGTAATAAAGTCTTGAATAATTAGCAAGCCTTTAGGTGGCGTCTCCGAAATTACTTCAGTGCGCTTAGATGCGTTTCTCGCAGAGATTGGTTGCCTCGGATTTAGATTCAAAACTGGCGTTTCGATTGTGTCGAAGTTTGTTTGCTTTTTGGTTTTTTCCACTGTTGGCGGATTGGGTATAGGGGACTGGAGCGATGATGTTGCAAGCCAGTTTCTGAAAGCCTTTATATCTAAGCTTTGCTTCAGTTCTCCTTGCGGCCCAAGAATAATTTCAAATCTTCCATTGACCTGCAGCTTGGCCTTGGAAAGATCTAAGCTGGAATTGTTGTCGCCAGCTAAGTCATAGCTACCTTCATCCAAAACCAATGTTCTTTTGATTAATTCTGGGCAAAATTGTGTTGCCACATTTTCGGCGCTATCCCTATATAGGGGAATCCCGAAGTCGAGTTCATACCATCGGCCTCGATTGCTGACCTTGTGCAAGGCAATTATTTCGGAACCTTTTTTTACATGGAATTGATCGTCCTCTATAAGCCAGTTCACCGAGCCTTGGTTTATAGTCTTCCAATCGCAGGATGATTTTTCATCCACAAGTTGCCAAGTGCGCAAGGCGAGGAATTTTCTGGCCTCAAAGTTTCCTCTTAAATGCAGAGGTAAAGATCGAAACCCGCACAGGTAGCCAGCCAGTATCGCTCCCGTCCACCAAGCGCCTGGAGCAATGGATGGCCAATCTTTTTTCCAAGTTACAAAACGTTCCGGTGTATGTCGTAGTAAAATCAACTGAAATGCCAGCTCTAGCAAATCGTCTTTGATGCCCAAGTCTCGAATATTTCCGAGATCTTTTAGTAGTTTTTCAGTCGACTCTTCCAATTGAGACAGACGTTGGATATCACCACCCATCAATCGGGCTTTGTTACACACCGTATGTAGTACTACGTCTGATCTCCAATTTTCACGTGTCTCAGGGTAGGAAAAGACCTCAATTATCGCGCGCCATAAAGACGGCCGACTACCGTCAGAGTCGTCGTTGGGAGTCCACGGAGTAAAAGCTAGCCATGGGGCATCAACAATCTTCGCTGACGCAATGGGTTGATCTTTTGAAAGAGAGTCACATAGAACTTGTAACCAAGGCCCTATAGCGGGAACACATTCAAGTGCCATTGCTGCGGCACCGCGAAATAAATTCCAATTTTCAGGACATTGCTTGGTCCCGAACGGGAAGTTTTTGCGCGCAGGTGTTGGAACTTTAATTTTGTTTCCAGAAATTACTTCAACGGGTTGCTGAGGTGACTCTATATCCGCGAAATTACGCACCTGTGCTAGTAAGTGAGCACGAGTCTCATGGGAAGGCATCGTGAAACGACCAACCGCAAAAAGAGGTAAAGGGCCGTTCCAAAGAATCGCTTTATCTGAGGGGCCCACGTTACTCAGCGAGACACTTATCCAAGAACCTTCACGCCAAGCCATGACGTTTGAGTCGGGTAATTTCGCATGATCGAAGCAGACTCCTACCGCTGTAAAGTTTGAAGGAATAGCGGTCTCGCATGGCTCGCCAACTCCCAACAACACTCCACCTGACTTGTCTGGATACAGCCATTCTTCGCTGAGAAATCGCATCCAGGACCGATGATCCAGTTCAATCACGAGGGGTGGTTGAATTTTAGGCGTCTTCGTCTTGGGTGCCGGATCGTTCAGAAAATCCAGCTGAGTATCGGGGTAGTTTTTCATTGTTCAAGAATAGGGTTAGGCGGTAACGAGGTCAATTGTCTTGCGGATAAGACGCCCACACCGGCAGGTCCGTTAATCAAGACCAATTTATCCCTCGCTCGAGCGCATAACATGTAGAGACGCCGTGTTTGAAGCGGCTCCAGAGGAGGTAAGGATCGGGTAAGGTCCTGTAGGTAGAGGGTATCGAATTCTAAACCGATTGCTGATTCTCCCGAGAGGATGGTGATCCCGTGATCTCGCATTTGAATGGCCCTCTCGGCCCCTGGTGCGTCTGAATTGATGTATGAATCAACACGAGCTTGGGGCAGGCGCTGGCGCAGGAGGTATGCTAAGTGCTCGACATGATGGGTATTAAATACAATCACACCGATAGATTCCGCCCTGTTTTCCAAGCGTGTGGCAACGGTATCAGCTAAGCTTTCCCATGAAGACATAGCCACCAAATTTGGACGATCAAAGCCGCTGCCCCTCCTGGGTGTTGCAGTCGGCAGAAGTCTGTCGGTATGAAAGTGTGCAATTACGTCGGCAATTTCTTGAGTGTTTCGATGATTCATAGTCAGTACTAAAGCTTCTCTGAACCCAGCAGCAGCCAGATCGCTAATACGACATCCAGCATTGCTCGTCGATTGGTGTTCGTCTGCGAAGACGGAGACAGCCCTAGCTTTATATCGTACTGCCCATATGATGAATTCAACAGGCAAATTTTGCCCTTCATCAATGATCAAATGATCCAGATCAGGTTGAGCTTGCACTTCGTCATATTTTCTAAAAACTTCCTGCCAGTCGGGTTCGTAAGGATCGTACCGGGATGCTTTCGGTACATACTCACCGAAACGCTGGTAGTACTCTTTTGAAAGATAGGAGTGCATTGTGGTAGAGCGAATCTCGGCCCCTTCATTCTCCCTAGCCAACTGTTCTGCAACGGCTGAGAGTAGCCTGTTCCGTGTAATTAAAACAACTCGACGTCGTAGCTCGGGACTTACCAAGAGACGGGCGCGCCAAATGGCCATGGAGGTCTTGCCAGAACCAGGTGGGCCTACAACTAAAATTGATTCATCAGGAAGGCTGTCGTAAACAGCGTGTTGCTCTGGTACTAATTCGTTAAAGCTTGGCAGTCTCATGGCTGAAACTCTGCAATAGGTATCTTTGAGATAGAAGGGCTTACAAAAAGTGCATAATGGATTAGACGATCTTTATCGCAATCCTTAAAGAGCTCCGTAGCCTCGATATGCTCTTCAAATCCCGCGGCAATTAAGTTTTTACTGAATGCTGGGTATAAGGTTCGAGCTCCTTCTCGACCTGTGTTGGTGTATAACAATACCGCAGCTCCGAGTCCGACGTTTTTTCGAGATGTCTTTATTTGTTCGACAAGCAGACTTACGTCAATGCTACTACTGGCCAAAAGGTAAGATAGAACAAAAATCGTAATTTCAGATGCGCGCGTCGGACCAAAATTGATTTCATCTATGTTCTGGTAGAAGCTTATTTGTGTTCTCGGGTTAAATTCCCCGAGGCCTTGAATAGACTCTGCTAGCTGTTTTCCAAATGAACACATCGTGGATGAATGATCAACGCCGAAATACCTAAAGGCTACGCTATTGCCAACGACATTTGCGAGTGCTAGACCCGCAGTGAAAGGTCCGCAACCAATATCAATCACTGTTGCGTTTTTGAATTTATCTAGATCAGGCAAGAGCTTGGTAAACGCATGGATTAACTCATCAACGTGTGCTTTCTGATTGAGGTATGCATAAAGCATCACTCTATCCAAAGGCGTCAAATCTTGGATCGGATGATCAAAATTTGCTTGGCCTCCACCGATCGCATGATTGAAAAGCCAGCTGATTTCTCTTCCGAGGAGTTTACCGTTTCTGGTGCGAGGGTCATTTTGAATTGGGCGCACAATTAGCTGAGAGCGAAGTTCCTCAAGCCAAGGCTTTCTATTTGGCAATTTTTCCTCCTTGAGAAGCATAGCTTCCGTTATTATTTTTCTACAGGCCGTCGATTTTTACATAAATAGCACATGGCCATATGTGAGGGCTAGAGGAAAAATAGGGATGCTCCTGTTTCGCGCCCCTTACGCGCTGGAGATATAGTGGTCAGCTATGTGTTGATGGCGGTTGAGGTGGACAAGTATCTTTTAAGGATGCTCCGGCGGTATGCGCAGTGGAGGCTGAGCTGGTTGGTTTTAGGTCGTAGGTAGCGAAGCTACTGGGCGCCATTGTCAGGGCTCTTGTTGCGGCCGCATAACATTGGTCGATCACCTGCGTCGATCATTCCGTAGCACATCATAGAAGCGAGAAGCGAGTGACTCGGCATCATCATGCTTGTTTGCAGAGGAGGCGAAGGCGTCACCTGCCTTGTCGATCAGCTCCGGCGGCCCCTGACTTCTTTGTGATCCAGAAGTTAGCCATTTGCGTAGACGCAGGCTGAAACGGGTGACGTATCGTTTCAATGATGGCGTCGTAATCCACCAGTCCGACGGGCATTGTGATGTCGGTGTCGAGCCTGCACTCCGACCATTCTTTTACGACTGAATGCCATTACTGGTGAGCCATGCGAAATTGCGCTAGCGGTCCGGTGCTGACTTGTATATTTATTGAGCTGTGATAGTGTCCGGGTACGCCTCAACTCATCGAGGCTCGTGAAAACCCCGCCTTTTTCTGGCGGGGTTTTGCTTTTTCTGTGCAGAAGAAAGGAGTCTGCCCAAATCATGACCGCACCTTCAATTACCCTTACCCGTCTGGACGTGCAACGTCTGGAGCGCCTGATCGACAGCCTGGATGACACGCTGCCGGGCGTTATCGCGCTGCAAACCGAACTGGACCGCGCCGATACCCTGGTCGGTCACGATGAAGTACCCGCCGATGTCGTGACCATGAATTCCCGTGTGCATTGCCGCGAAGAAGGCAGTGGCAAGGACTATCACCTGACGCTGGTTTATCCGAAGGATGCCAATGCCGACGAAGGCAAGATTTCCATTCTGGCGCCGGTGGGCAGTGCCTTGCTCGGCCTGAAGGTGGGTCAGCATATCGACTGGCCGGCTCCGGGCGGCAAGACGCTCAAACTGACGCTGCTGGAAGTTGAATCGCAGCCTGCCAATGGCGGCGCCTTCCCGGAATGACGTTCCCTCAGACCTGCTCGAGCGCCTCGTTCAATGCGCGCTCCAGGTCAGCCTTGTAGCGCAAATACAAAATGCTTGAACTCTGACCATCACCGAGCAGGCCCGACAGGTCCAGGTCGGTGATGTAGCAGCGATAGCGTTCGGTTTCACGGCGCTGCTCGACGATTTCCCGGGCGACCACGCTGAACAGTTGGTCGCCATGTTCCAGCTCTGAAAACTCCCGCTGATTGCAATACAACGTGACTTGCACCTGTCCTGGTGCGGCTTTGCCGACAATCGCCTGCACGTCGTAGAACGGTTTGTTGACCGGGGTTTGCGGCGCTGGCAGGGATTCGACCCGACGCGCCCGTACAGGGCCGGAGGGCAGCAGTTGGTAGTACAAGGTGTCCAGGCTCAGCGGCTGGGCGACGTCCATCGACAGCAAGGCGTCGCGCCGGTACTGGATCGATTGCAGGAAACGTTGCAACGGCACCAGCAGGCTTTGCTCGTCGTGATAGGGCAAGCGCTGCTGCCACAGGGCATTGAATTCATCCAGTACGTACAGGTCGGCGCGGTATTCGTTGATCCGGTAAAACACCTGAATGCAATCGGGCTGGCCCATCGGCAGGACCAGCGCCAGGTCGTGGTCTTCCAGTGCCATCGGGTCCAGGTGCAGCGGGCTGTAGCTTGCCAGCTCTTCGCCCAGGTAATTGACCAGCGCCGGCAGCGTGGCGAGGGCGACATGATTGACCTGGCCAGGCACCAGTTCCAACACGTGGTAGTGCTGCTGGACCTGAATCAGGTAGCGATGATTGAGTTTGCTCAGCAGCAGGTTCTGCGCGGTGTCGAGGATCTCTTCGACCCGCCGGGCGATGAACTGTGCGCGGTTGTGGCAGAAGCAACGAACTCGCAACGTGGGTTGTTGTAGCCCGTCGGGCAGGTTGTTGAGGTAATCGCGCACGCAGTCGAGCAGTGCGTGGGGGCCGTCGAAGCGGTTGACCAGCACTTCGTTCCAACTATTGAGCGTGACCTGATCCAGGGTCAGCACCAGGTTTTCCCGGACGCCGGCGTAACTGAGGGAGTCGGTGCGCTCGGTGGTCATCAGGATGTTCAGGTCGCGGTGGTGCTTGAGTGGATCGACGCCGACGTTCACCAGAATCAGCACTTCACTCGGCACACTGGCGCGCAGTAACGGTTCTTCGACGACGGTCGTCAGCGGCAGGACGATGCTCTGTTGCAGGCTGCCGAGCAGGTTGAACAGTTCGAACTCGCTCAGGTCGCTGCTGCCGGGATGCAAGGCCAGGCGAGTGCTGCTGTCGATCACGCCATTGCGGTGACACCAGGTCAGCAGTTCCAGCAATTGGCGGCTGCGCTTGATCGGTGCGAAATGCTCCCACTCGAGGGCCGTCAGACTGCCGTTGTACAAACCCCACTGAGGTTGACCCGATTCTTTTTTGTTCGGCGCATGCACCAGCGTGAGGGTGTCTTCGGCCAGATCCGGGGCGATACCAGGGTTGATGAACTCGACCTTGTCGGCCTTGCGCTCGAAGGCCGCGTACAGTCGTCGACCCAGCACGTTGAGGTCGCGCTTGTTGATCAGGCTGACGGTCTGTTCGTTGCGGGCGAACTGGGTCAGGAAGCGATAGCTGTAATTGAGCTCGTTGACCAAGGCCCTGCGTTCAGAGCTGACCTGACGGACTTTCCACTGGCTGCGGCTATCGAGCAGGGCCAGTTGACGATGATCCCACTGCCATTCGTGGGCCAGGCGTTTGAGCAACGAACGCTGCCAGCTCTGAGTGCGACTGCTGCTGCCGGTGAGTTTGCGATTGACCTTCAGGTACAACGCCCGGCGTACCAGCTCCAGCCGTTCCGGCTCGCCACGGGCGGTGAGGTATTCCTCGAGGCGTCGGTAGACCACGACGTACGGGTCCAGCTCGTCAAGGTCGAGCCGATTGGCAAGCACCGCTTGCTTGAAGCGCAGGCTCAGGCAATGAACCTTGGGGTGTTCGCTGGCATAGACCTCGGTCAGCAGCAGTTTGAGGACCGATTTGTACGGCGACTCGATGCCCTTGAATAACTGCCAGAGTCCGGCGCCGATGAACTCCCCCGGCGGGATATAGGCCAGATGGCCCAGGTCCAGGGTTTCGTCGGCACGGATGAAGCGCTTGGACATCAGGGTGTGGGTGTAACGGTCGTAGCTCGCTTCTTCGTAGACCGGCACCAGCCACCAGACAGGCGTGCGTCCGGCCAGCCAGATCGCGGTGCGATAAAACTCATCCAGTAGCAGATAGTGCTGGGTGGTGCCGCAGTCTTCCGAGCTCAGTTGCGTATCACGGTCGCCGCGTACGAAACGGGTTGGGTCGATCAGGAAAAAATGCGCCTCGGCGCCCTGACTGGCAGCCCAGATTTCGAGGAGCTGGCATTTTTTGCGCAGTTCAGTGAGCTCGCTTTCGCTCAAGTCCGGCCCGTGGCAGACCCATACATCCATGTCGCTCTGGTCGGCCTGAGCGAGGGTGCCGAGGCTACCCATCAGGAACAAGCCGTGAATCGGTCGCGGCGGATTGCTGCCGTGGCGGGGCTTATAGGAAAACGAGCGGGTCAGGCGTTGGGCTTCGGCGAGGGCGTTGGCGTCGGGTTCGTAATTCGACAGCCCAGCTGGCGTGCTGCCCGAAACGTACCCCGGCAACAGCGGATGATTGACGTGGAAAAACAGCGGCAACAAGGTCAGCACCGCTTGCTGGCGGGTCGACAACCCTTCCATGGCGCGGGCCATACGGCCTTCATTGAGCTTCAGAAAACGTGCGCGCAGTTGGCTGAGAACCTTGCGGTCGATTCCCTCGTCCAGATCGGGGCGGATTTCATGGGTGCGGGTCATGTCAGCTCAAACCGGCTCGCGGGGCTCAGACGTGGGTGTCTGCGGATGAGGGGCAGTTTAGCGCCTCGGCTCCAGGACTTTTAAGCTGATTTTGTTTTTTCTGGCGTCAGATTTTTATCGCGGGGCGACGGCAGGTAACAGGCAGGTAACGAAATGTGCCCGCGGAAATCCCGTAGCAGGGGTTTCCGTGGGCGCTACGGCAATGCTCAGGCAGTTTCCCGGACGTTGAGAATGGTCAGAACGGTTTGCACATTTTGCGCGGCATCACGGCCCAGGCTGGTCAGATAACCGCCATCGGGCTGAGTGATCAGTTCTTTGTCGAACAGTCTTTGGGCGGCGGCAATGGCTTTCGGGGCAGCGGTCTGATGAATTTTCAAACCTTCCTGGGAACTGTCCAGGTTGAAGAGTGCGAGGATTTCCAGTTCGGCAACCAACTCAGGGGTAAGCGACATAAGGACTCCAGACTTTCTAGGAATTGGACGACAGCGTCCCTAAGGTGATCCCACTCGGGCGGCATGTCCAGTGCTCGCGACAGGGTTTTTTCGCCTTGGGAAGCATTCCCCGGTGGGTGGTGCGGCAGCGGGGTGGATTCAGTGTAGTCAGAGTCTGAGAAACGGTTGCCTGAATTGAAAAAGATCGCAGCCTTCGACAGGTGCGATCTTTTGATCTTATTTCTTTTCCGGCGGCAACTCTGGCAATGCACGCAACGCGGCTTCATACCATTCAGTGTTGAACGCGCGGTCTTCTTCGAGGATCGCGTCGATTTCCACGGCCAGAACGTGGGCCATCAGATTGAGGATTTCTTCACGCTCGTAACCCACCAATGTCAGCTTGTTGAAGGTTGCCTTGGCGGCTGGCGGATTGTCGCTTTCGATCTGGTTTTCGATGGCTTCGACCAGGGTGTTTTCGGCGAATTCTTCTTCGTCGATGTCGTCATTGTTGGTGCCGGGGGTTGGCTCGCTCATGGCAGGCTCCTCAAGTTAAGGCGGCCAGTTTACCTGCATTCAGCGCTGTGATGCTGCTGGCAAGAAACGTCGCGGCGTTCTATAAAAGGCACCTGCCAACCCCGCACGGCCTGGAGGCTATGTAATGCTCAAGCTTTATGGATTTTCCGTCAGCAACTACTACAACATGGCCAAGCTGGCGCTGCTCGAGAAGGGACTGCCGTTTGAAGAGGTACTGTTTTACCCGGGGCCGAGCCCCGAGGCATTAGCCGTCAGCCCGCGCGGGAAGGTGCCGGTGCTGGGTGTCGAACAGGGTTTCGTCAACGAAACCAGCGTGATTCTCGAGTTCCTCGAACAAAGCCAGAAAGGCACGCCGCTGTTGCCGAGCGATCCCTTTGAGCGTTCGCAGGTCCTGGCACTGGCCAAGGAAATCGAGCTGTACATCGAATTGCCGGGGCGTGCCTGCTATGCCGAAGCATTTTTCGGCATGACTGTGCCGGATGCGATCAAGGACAAGACCAAAGCCGAGTTGCTGCTGGGGTTTGCCTCACTGGGCAGGCACGGCAAGTTCGCCCCTTATGTGGCAGGTGACAGCCTGAGCATTGCGGATTTGTATTTCCTCTACAGCGTGCCGCTGGCCTGTGCGGTGGCGCAGAAGCTGTTTGACCTGGATTTGCTGGCTGAGATGCCGGCGGCCAAGGCGCTGTTGGAACGTCTGGGGCAAAATCCGAATGTGCAGCGGATTGCGAAGGACAAGGACGCGGCAATGCCAGCGTTTTTGGAGATGATCGCGTCCAAAAAGTAGGTTTTGTAGTGCTCTGAAGTCAGTCATCGCGGGCAAGCCCGCTCCCACAGGTTTCTCTGTCTGCCATAGATTTTGGCCAGTCGGAGATCCTTGTGGGAGCGGGCTTGCCCGCGATGCTTTTAACGGCTGGCGAGTAATTCCTGGCCGCGAGCCACAGCCTTCTTGACCTGTGCCGGCGCAGTCCCGCCGATGTGGTCACGGGCATTCACCGAGCCTTCCAGGGTCAGCACGGCAAACACGTCCTGATCGATCTGGTCGCTGAACTTGCGCAACTCTTCCAGGCTCATTTCCGCCAGGTCTTTACCGCTTTCCACGCCGTACTTCACGGCATGGCCAACGATTTCGTGGCAGTCACGGAACGGCAGGCCACGACGTACGAGGTAGTCGGCCAGGTCGGTGGCGGTGGAGAAGCCGCGCAGGGCTGCTTCACGCATCATTGCGTGCTTGGGTTTGATCGCCGGGATCATGTCGGCAAAGGCCCGCAGCGAGTCGCGCAACGTGTCGGCAGCGTCGAACAGTGGCTCTTTATCTTCCTGGTTGTCCTTGTTGTAGGCCAGGGGCTGGCCTTTCATCAGGGTCAGCAGGCCCATCAGTGCGCCGAATACGCGACCGGTCTTGCCACGCACCAGCTCTGGAACGTCCGGGTTTTTCTTTTGCGGCATGATCGAGCTACCGGTGCAGAAACGGTCCGGCAGATCGATGAACTGGAACTGCGCGCTGGTCCACAGCACCAGCTCTTCGGAGAAGCGCGACAAGTGCATCATCGCGATGCTCGCGGCCGAGCAGAATTCGATGGCGAAGTCACGATCGGACACGTTGTCCAGCGAGTTGCCGCCCACGGCGTCGAAGCCCAGCAGTTGAGCGGTGTATTCGCGGTCGATCGGGTAGGTGGTGCCCGCCAGTGCGGCGCTGCCCAGTGGCATGCGGTTGGTACGCTTGCGGCAGTCGACCAGACGCTCGTAGTCGCGGCTGAGCATCTCGAACCAGGCCAGCATGTGGTGCCCGAAGGTTACCGGCTGTGCGGTTTGCAGGTGAGTGAAGCCGGGCATGATGCTACCGGCTTCGCGCTCGGCCTGCTCCAGCAAGCCTTTTTGCAGGCGGGTGATTTCGCTCAGGATCAGGTCGATCTCGTCGCGCAGCCACAGGCGGATGTCGGTGGCGACCTGGTCGTTACGGCTGCGGCCGGTGTGCAGCTTTTTACCGGTGACGCCGATGCGGTCGGTCAGACGCGCCTCGATGTTCATGTGCACGTCTTCGAGGTCGATGCGCCAGTCGAACTGGCCGGCCTCGATTTCACCCTGGATGGTCTTCAGGCCATCAGTGATGCTGTCGCGCTCGGCATCGGTCAACACGCCGACCTTGGCCAGCATCGTGGCGTGAGCGATCGAGCCCATGATGTCGTGGCGATACAGGCGCTGGTCGAAAGTGACGGAGGCGGTGAAGCGGGCGACGAAGGCGTCGACGGGTTCACTGAAGCGGCCGCCCCAGGACTGATTGGTCTTGTCAGTGCTCATGAATTCGCTCGTGTCGGCTGAAGAAAGATGGCGTAGAAAGCTGTCGCGAATAATAACAGGGTTGCCAATCCTGTCGCTGACACTGGTCGATACGTTTTTTTCTCAGGCGGCGGTCCATACTCGAATCAACGCCGAGGGGATTTGCGCAACGATATTTTTCAATTGCGCAATATCGTGCCGGCAACCGTCTACAGTTGGACAGTAGGATCAGCGCACTTCCAGACGCTGCAGCTGACTATAAGAAGAGGGGGTGTTCATATTGTGTATCAACAAACCCTACGGCGATGCCTCGCCAACGCGGGCCTGGGCCGCCAAACGCACGACAGATGAAAATTTAGCCGTCGGACGGGCGGCACTTTTTGGCCCTCGCGCTAGTCTTAGCGTGGATCGCGGTGACGGACGTCACTTCACCTGTCTACGCTATCCTTGTGCGAGACTCACGCAGGAATCCAGCGCAATATGAATGTCCTGATCGTTGATGACGAACCCCTTGTCCGCGAGCGCCTGAGCCGAATGGTTGGCGAACTCGAGGGATACAGTGTCCTGGAGCCTAGCGCCACGAACGGCGATGAGGCGTTGGCTCTGATCGACAGCCACAAACCCGATATCGTGCTGCTCGATATCGGCATGCCGGGCCTCGATGGCCTGCAAGTGGCTGCACGATTGTGCGAACGCGAAACCCCGCCCGCCGTGGTGTTTTGCACAGGGCCCGATGAATTTGCCGTGGAAGCCTTACAGGCCAGCGCCGTAGGCTATCTGGTGAAACCTGTGCGTACAGAACAATTGCATGAAGCGTTGAAAAAAGCCGAGCGGCCCAATCGCGTCCAGCTTGCGGCCCTGACCCGTCCCGCCGCCGAAAGTGGCAGCGGCCCGCGCAGCCACATCAGCGCCCGTACCCGTAAAGGTATCGAACTGATCCCGTTGGGTCAGGTGGTCTACTTCATTGCGGATCACAAATACGTGACCTTGCGCCACGAAGGCGGCGAAGTGCTGCTGGATGAGCCGCTCAAGGCCCTTGAAGATGAATTTGGCGACCGCTTCGTGCGCATCCACCGCAACGCGCTGGTCGCCCGCGAACGCATCGAACGCCTGCAGCGCACGCCTCTGGGGCATTTTCAGCTGTTCCTCAAAGGCTTGAACGGCGATGCCCTGATCGTCAGCCGACGGCATGTGGCCGGCGTGCGCAAGATGATGCAGCAGCTTTAATTCGCCATTTACGGGCGGGTTTCATCCCGGTTGCTGGATGTCTGAGGCCAGGGAGGCCACGCGGTTTCTGATACAAGTCAAAGTGGATTTGGCTGAGCTGTTATTATCCGCCGTATCTATTCAGTACGGATTGATCCATGTCCTCTCGCGAAATCCGCATCGCCACCCGTAAAAGTGCTCTCGCCCTGTGGCAGGCCGAATACGTCAAAGCTCGTCTGGAAGAGGCCCATCCGGGTCTGCTCGTGACGTTGGTGCCCATGGTCAGTCGCGGTGACAAGTTGCTCGACTCGCCACTGTCGAAAATCGGTGGCAAGGGCCTGTTCGTCAAAGAGCTTGAAACCGCGCTGCTGGAAAATGAAGCCGACATCGCTGTGCACTCCATGAAAGACGTGCCGATGGACTTCCCTGAAGGCCTCGGTCTGTTTTGCATCTGCGAGCGAGAAGACCCGCGTGATGCCTTCGTTTCCAATACCTACGCCAGCCTGGACGAATTGCCGCAAGGCAGCATCGTCGGCACCTCCAGCCTGCGCCGTCAGGCCCAGTTGCTGACCCGTCGTCCCGACCTGGAAATTCGCTTCCTGCGCGGCAACGTCAACACGCGCCTGGCCAAGCTCGATGCCGGCGAATACGACGCCATTATCCTCGCTGCTGCCGGCCTGATTCGTCTCGGCTTTGAAGATCGCATCACCTCGGCCATCAGCGTCGACGACAGTCTGCCGGCCGGTGGCCAAGGCGCGGTGGGTATCGAATGCCGCAGCGTCGACAGCGAAATTCACGCGCTGTTGGCACCGCTGCACCATCAGGACACCGCCACCCGCGTGACCGCCGAACGGGCTCTCAACAAACATTTGAATGGCGGCTGCCAAGTGCCGATCGCCTGCTATGCCGTGCTTGAAGGCGAGCAGATCTGGTTGCGTGGTCTTGTTGGTGATCCGAACGGCGGTCTGCTGCTCAGCGCCGAGGCTCGTGCGCCACGTAGCGAAGCCGAAGCCTTGGGCGTGCAAGTGGCTGAAGACCTGCTGAGTCAAGGCGCCAACGACATCCTGAAAGCGGTCTACGGCGAGGCAGGTCACGAGTGACGGGCTGGCGCCTGCTGCTGACGCGTCCCGCGGATGAGTCGGCGGGGCTGAGCAGTCTTTTGGCCGAAAAGGGGATTTTCAGCAGCAGTTTGCCGCTTCTGGAGATCGAGCCGATTCCTGTCTCTGACACAATGCGCGAGGTGATTCAGGGTCTGGATCGCTATTGCGCGGTGATCGTGGTCAGCAAACCGGCCGCCAGAATTGCTGTGGATCTGCTCGACCGGTATCGGCCGCAACCCCCTCGTTTGAAGTGGTTCAGCGTGGGCGCAGCCACCGCGCAGATCCTCGAGGATCGCGGGTTGGACATCCGCTTCCCGTTGGATGGCGATGACAGCGAAGCCTTGCTTGAACTTCCTCAGTTGCGCGAGGCAATCGCGCGGCCCGATCCGCGCGTGCTGATCATGCGCGGGGAGGGCGGGCGCGAGTTGCTGGCTGAGCGTTTGCGCGAGCTTGGTGCTAGTGTCGAGTATCTTGAGTTGTACCGCCGCGACCTGCCGCAATACCCGCCGGCAGCGCTGCCTGACCGGATCGAAGCGGAACGCTTGAACGGGCTGGTGGTCAGCAGTGGACAGGGTTTTGAGCACCTGCATCAATTGGCCGGCGATGCCTGGCCGCAATTGGCGCGGTTGCCGTTGTTTGTTCCAAGCCCCCGGGTCGCCGAGCTGGCACGTGCCGCCGGGGCCCAAACAGTTGTGGATTGTCGTGGCGCCAGTGCCGCGGCTTTGCTGACGGCGTTACGGGAGCATCCCGGACCCGTTCTCTAATGCAAAGGATGGATACGTGAGCGAAACAGCCTTGCCGAAAGATGACGTCCAGCCAGTGCTCGATGCACCGGTTGAAGCACCGGTTGAAACTGGGCCTGCTGCAGCGCAGCGCCGAGGCAATGGGCTGGCAATCGTCGCGCTGCTGCTGGGCGCTGCCGGTGTCGCCGTGGGCGGTTGGGGAGTCTGGCAGGTGCGTCACCTGCAAGCCAATACTCAACTGCAGTTGAGTCAGGTCCAGGCATTGAACGATCAGGCGCAGGACCTGAAGCTCAATGAACAACGCCTGACTGCTCGCCTGGAACAAATGCCTGCCGCCGACGAGCTCGATGCGCGCAGTCGTTTGGTCACTCAACTTCAAGGCGATCAGCAACGCTTGAATCAACGTCTGGAAACGGTTCTCGGCGCCAGCCGCAAGGATTGGCGTCTGGCCGAGGCCGAGCACCTGCTGCGTCTGGCCAGCCTGCGTCTTTCCGCGTTGCAGGACATCAGCAGTGCCCAGGCCCTGGTGCAGGGCGCCGATGAAATTCTGCGCGAACAGAACGACCCGGGTTCCTTTGCCGCTCGCGAGCAAGTGGCCAAAACGCTGGTGGCATTGCGTAGCACCCAACAGCCGGATCGCACCGGTCTGTTCCTGCGACTGGGGGCGCTGCGCGATCAGGTGATCAGCCTCACCGAGCTGGCACCCGAGTACAAGGACCGGGGTGAATCCCTGTTGGGTCTCACCGCTGATGGCGACGGCGCCAGTCGTTGGGCGCAATGGTGGGATCAGGTCTCGCGCTACATCCGCATCGACTTTAACGCCGACAAGAATGTGCGTCCGTTGCTGGCCGGGCAGAGCCTGAGCCAGGTGCGCCTGGCCCTGAGCCTGGCGCTGGAGCAGGCGCAATGGGCCGCGCTCAATGGCCAGGCCGCGGTTTATACCCAGGCGCTTGCCGAAGCGCGGGACGTGCTCAAGGGCAACTTCAACCCGGACAACCCTCAGAGCAAAGTGATGCTTGAGCAGGTTGGCGAGTTGAGCAAGCAACCGGTCACCGTTGTCACGCCAGACCTGACCGGCACGCTGAGTGCGGTTCAGGGGTATCTGGAGCGGCGTAATGTCAACGCCGAGGACTCGATCAAACCGATGGCCAAACCTGCCGCGGACACCGCTCAGGAGGCGACGCCATGAAACGCCTCTATGTGATCGTGTTCCTGGTGATCGCCGCTGCTGCCGCGCTGGGGCTGGCGATTGCCGAGCATTCCGGTTACGTGCTGATCGCCTACAAAAGCTTCCGTTACGAATCGAGCCTGTGGGCAACCCTGGCGTTGGTCGCCGTGCTCTGGCTGGTGTTCTGGGGCATCAAGGCGTTGATCGAATTGGTGACGACCTCCAGTGGCGTGGTCAATCCATGGTCGCGGCGCAATCGCAGTCGCCGTGTGCAGGTGGCAATTGAACACGGTCAGCTGGATCTGGCCGAAGGTCGCTGGGCCAGTGCGCAGCGTCATCTGCATCGGGCAGCGGAAGCCGAGCGCCAGCCTTTGCTTTACTACCTCGGCGCTGCCCGGGCCGCGAACGAACAAGGTCAATACGAGGAAAGCGACAACCTGCTGGAGCGCGCTCTGGAGCGACAGCCTCAGGCAGAGTTGGCAATTGCCCTGAGCCACGCACAATTACAGACCGACCGCGGCGATACCGAAGGCGCCCTGGTGACCCTGCAAGCCATGCACGAGCGTCATCCTCATAACGTCCAGACCTTGCGCCAGTTGCAGCGCTTGCACCAACAGCGGGGCGACTGGTCGGCCGTGATTCGTCTGCTGCCGGAGCTACGCAAGGACAAGGTCCTGCCACCGGCCGAACTGGCCGAACTGGAACGCCGGGCCTGGGGTGAGAACCTGTCCCTGGCGGCGCATCAGGAAGAAGACGGGACGGTCGGCTTGCAATCGCTCAATCGCGCCTGGCAGCAGTTGACCTCAGCTCAACGCCAGGAGCCGCAACTGGTGCTCGCTTATGCCGAGCAACTTCGGCAACTGGGTGCTCAGGTCGAGGCCGAAGAGATCCTGCGGACGGCTCTCAAGCGCAACTATGACAGTCATCTGGCGCGCCTCTACGGACTCGTTCGCGGTAGCGATCCGGCACGTCAACTGCACACCGCCGAGGGCTGGCTCAAGGATCATCCGGCCGACCCGAGCCTGCTGCTGACCCTGGGGCGCTTGTGTCTGCAAAGCAGCCTTTGGGGCAAGGCCCGGGATTATCTGGAAAGCAGCTTGCGCGTGCAGCGCAACCCGGAAGCCTGTGCGGAACTGGCGCGGCTGCTGGCGCAGCTGGGTGACACCGAGCGCAGCAATCAGTTGTTCCAGGAGGGCTTGGGCTTGCTGGACGAGCGCTTGCTGGCGGCACCGTTGCCGGTTCCTGTTCACGCGTGATTCCTGCCCCTGTAGCAGCTGACGCAGCCTGCGTTCGGCTGCGCAGCAGTCGCAAAACAGACACCACGGTTTGGTCAGGCGAGTCGCATAAACTTGGACGACTGCTGCGCAGCCGAACGCAGGCTGCGCCAGCTGCTACAGGGGGCGGGAATCGCTTCGAATCCGCCACTGTTTCAGCGTTGTAATCCTTCGCCGGCAAAGTCCTACAGAGGACTACACCTAATCGTCTCGTTCCTGTCGGGAATTCCCTACACTTCTGTTGAAGTGTCCCCGCTGGCCTGCCTTGAAAGGCTGCAGCGCTTTCCTCTACCGTAACTGCCTGTCTCTACTGTTACGGAAATGCCATGTCTTTGGCCTGCTCACGCTCTTTGTTTTTCATGGCTTTCATTGCAGGTGCCCTGGCCCTGGGCGTGTCCTATTACCTGGAATATGCGGTCGGCCTCAAGCCTTGCGGGTTGTGCCTGTTGCAGCGCTTTTGCCTCGCGTTGCTCACGGGTGTCTGCCTGGTGGCTTCGGTCCATGGGCCGGGCCGCTTTGGCTCTTTCCTGTATTGGATGCTCGGGCTGTTTTGCAGTCTGGCGGGTACGGTCACGGCGTGGCGGCAGGTATTGCTGCAGAGCGATCCAATGCATCAGCTGTTGACGTGCTCGCCCAATCTGGCAGTTCAGTACGAGGATATGCCTTGGTTGTGTCAGGCCACGCAGATGTTTAAAGGGGAGGCCGAGTGCGCGGAGATTTCCTGGACACTGTTCGACCTGAGCATTCCTGAATGGAGTTTGCTGTTCTTCATGGCGATGACAATTCTGGGAATTTATCAGCTGCTGCGCGTTGTCTGGAAAGCCTGTCTGCGACCGCTCAGCGGCGGTTCGTCGCACCGGGCGCTGGCGGGTGATTAAACACTTGTATGAACTTTATCTCCTGCGTACCTTGAAGCCATTGTCGCGCGGGCATAATCTGGCCCGCACGTGTCATTGGAATTATGTTGCTCGAATGACGCTCTGCCTGGCCGATACTTGACCTTCAAGTGTGCGACGGGTGTAGGGCAGCATGACCCACAAGGGAAGAGAGATCACCATGCTCGAAAGTTGTCAGAATGCTCAGGAACGTTGGGGTGGAGTGCATCTGCTGATCGATCGCTGGTTGCAGGAGCGTCACGAGCTGGTTCGGGCCTATGATGCTCTCGGCGCCAAGCCTGAGGCACTGGGTGAGAACCGTAAGCCGTTGCAGGAATTCTGCGGCGTGCTGGTCGATTACGTGTCTGCCGGGCACTTCGAGATCTACGAACAGCTGACCGGTGAAGCCAAAGCGTTTGGTGACACTCGCGGGCTTGAGTTGGCCGAGACCATCTACCCTCGCATCGATGTCATCACCGAGAAGCTGCTAGCGTTCAATGACCTGTGTGATGCAGGTCAATGCGTGGCAGAGAAATTCAAAGAGCTGGGTGGCCTGTTGCACGAGCGCTTCGAACTGGAAGACTGCCTGATCGAAGTGCTGCACACCGCTCACAAGGAAGAGGACCCGGTTCAAGCCTGAGCCCCTTCCTGCAAGACCTCCAAAAACGGTGCGCTATGCGCGCCGTTTTTCGTTGCCGGTATTCAGCTTGTGGCACCGCGCAATTCGACTTCGAATACCAGCGGTGTGAACGGCGCAATCAGGTCGCCGGCACCCTCGGCGCCATAGGCTTCGGCCGATGGAATCACCAAGCGCCATTTCGCACCGACCGGCATTTGCTGCAACGCGCTGCGCCATCCGCTGATCACGCTGTCGAGACTGAACCACTGCGGCTGACTGTTCTGATCGAACACCGTGCCGTCGGGAAGGCGACCGATGTACAGCACCTGGACTTTGCCGTTGGGGCCAGCTTTGGCACCAGTGCCTGGCGCCAACTCCGTTAGCAATATTCCATCTGCCAGTTCACGAACGCCCGGTCTGGCTTTTTCCTCGGCGAGAAAGGCCTGCTCTTTTTCGAGGGCGATTTCACTTTGCGGCGTGCTCGGTTGCAAGGCGACCTGGGCTTCGTGCTCGGCAAGAATCTGTTCGATCTGCTCATCTTTCAGCGCCAGGGGTTTGCCTTGATAGGCTTGTTGCAAGCCTTCGATCAGCGCCTGAAGTTGCAGATCGGGAACCTCCTGGCGCAGGCGTTCGCCGAGGCTTGCGCCCAGGCTGTAAGAGAGATCATGAGTGTCATTTTCTTTGGTTTTTTCGGCGGCCTGAGCCACGGAAAAAAACACGCACAGTGATAAAAAAAGGTAGCGCGACATGGGCACTCTCCGACCTGAGATGCGGGGGATTATGCCAGTGTGAATGCGCTCTACGGTGAACTGGTTTTGCGCAGGCGCAGAAGAATTTCAATCTGTTGCAACGCAGCGCTTTGGATACTGTCAACATGCCCTAGCGGCGGTAACAGCAGAGGTCTAGTATGAGCCGCACCCACGTCAGCCAGGAGGTAAACCATGTCGGCCACCAAGAAGCCTGTAAATACTCCGTTGCACTTACTCCAACAACTCTCGGGCAGCTTGCTCGAGCATCTGGAAAACGCTTGTTCCCAAGCCTTGGCTGATGCTGAAAAACTGCTCGCCAAACTGGAAAAGCAGCGCGGAAAAGCGCAGGAAAAATTGCACAAGTCCCGTACCAAATTGCAGGACGCTGCGGCGGCCGGCAAGGCCAAGGCACAAGCCAAAGCCAAGGGCGCGGTGAAGGAGCTTGAGGACTTGCTCGATGCCCTCAAGGATCGTCAATCCGAAACTCGCAGCTACATTCTGCAACTCAAGCGCGATGCTCAAGAAAGCCTGAAATTGGCCCAGGGCGTCGGTCGTGTACAAGAGGCTGTCAGCAAGGCGTTGTCCCTGCGTTCGGCCAAGCCTGCTGCGGCTCCTGCCAAGAAAGCCGCTGCCAAACCGGCTGCTGCAAAAGCACCGGCCAAGTCTGCTGTCAAACCAGTTGCCAAAGCACCGGTGAAAGCCGCAGCAAAACCTGCCGCTAAACCTGCGGCAAAAAAACCAGTCGCTGCTAGCGCTGCAAAACCGGCTGCTAAAACAGCCGCAGCAAAACCTGCCGCCAAGCCAGCCGCTGCCAAAACAGCTGCCGCTAAACCGGCTGCAAGAACCGCTGCTGCTAAACCGGCGGTGGCGAAAACTGCAGCGGCTAAAGCAGCTGCCAAACCGGCCGCAAAACCAGCGGCAAAAACTGCCGCAGCGAAACCTGCTGCCAAGCCTGCCGCGAAATCAGTCGCGACTAAAACTGCTGCCAAGCCAGCTGCAAAAGCTGCAGCCAAACCGGCTGCCAAAACTGCTGCTGCAAAACCTGCTGCAGCGAAACCAGCAGCCAAACCTGCCACTGCCAAACCGGCTGCAAAACCAGCGGTGAAAAAACCGGTTGCCGCCAAGCCGGCCGCCGCGCCAGTTGCCAAGCCAGCCAACCTGGCTCCGGCAGCAACGTCTGCTTTAGCAGCAGCTACCTCGACAGCCACGCCAGCGCCAACGCCGGCCGCCGCATCGATCGCAGCAACCACCCCAACCAGCGCTTCCTAAGTGCTGCTTACCGCGACGCGCAGCTGATGCAGCGCGTCGCGGTCCAGGTGGGCGGCGCCAGCCGTTACACCTTCCAGCCAGGCCGATAGATCGGTCGCCTCACCTTGCGGCCAACTCTGCGCCGATCGTTCCAGTCGCACCAACAGATGTCGCTCGGCTTCCGTTTCGAGTGCCTTCACTTGCTCGCGCAAAGCATTCAGTTCGCCATCGTCGGCGGCGACGACTTTCCAATTCACCCGCAAGGCTCGCAGCGGACGCACCACGTCTGCGTCCCACGGCTCGGCCACGCTACGCAGTTGCTGCAATCGGTGTTCGTTACAGACGACGCCACGTTCTCCCAGCCACAGCCCGCAGAGCAGCAAGCACACATTGATACCCGCCGACTGCAATTGCAGGCATACGGGTTCAACGCCGGGACGGGCGTAAGTACTAAGGGAAAAGCTCCACAGGTCAGAGGACATAGTGCTACTCGCGCCAGTTGCGAGCGAAGCTGGTAGACTCCGCCGCCATTATGATTCGACTTCAGAACCTGACTTTACAGCGTGGCCCGCAACGTCTGCTAGAAGACGCCGAGCTGACCCTGCACGCCGGCCACAAAGCCGGCCTCATCGGTGCCAACGGCGCCGGCAAATCGAGCCTGTTCGCCTTGCTTCTGGGTGACCTGCACCCGGACTCGGGTGATTGCTTTCTGCCGGTGGACTGGCGCATCGCCCACATGCGCCAGGAGATCGACACCCTCGATCGCGTGGCGGTCGACTATGTGCTCGATGGCGACCTGCGCCTGCGCGAGGTGCAACGCGACCTCGCGGCAGCCGAAGCGGCCCATGACGGTACCGCTCAGGCCCGCCTGCACTCGGAACTCGACAGCGCCGACGGTTACACCGCCGACGCCCGGGCCCGCAAGTTGCTGGCCGGCCTTGGGTTCACCAATGAACAGATGGATCGCCAGGTAGGAGATTTCTCTGGTGGTTGGCGGATGCGTCTGAACCTGGCGCAGGCTTTGATGTGCCCCTCGGACTTGTTGTTGCTCGACGAACCGACCAACCACTTGGACCTCGACGCCATCATCTGGCTCGAAGAATGGCTCAAAAGCTATCCTGGCACCTTGATGCTGATTTCCCACGACCGGGACTTCCTCGATGCAGTGGTCGATCACGTGGCCCACGTCGATCAGCGCAAGATCACCCTGTATCGCGGTGGTTACAGCGCCTTCGAACGCGCCCGTGCCGAGCGTCTGGCCCAGCAACAGCAGGCTTACGAGAAGCAGCAGGCGCAACGTGCGCACATGGAAAGCTACATCGCCCGTTTCAAGGCCCAGGCCACCAAGGCCCGTCAGGCCCAGAGCCGGATCAAGGCGCTGGAACGGATGGAAGAACTGTCCGCCGCCCACGTCGATTCGCCATTCGATTTCGTTTTCCGCGAATCAGTGAAAATCTCCAGCCCGTTGATTGACCTCTCCGACGCCCGACTGGGTTACGGCGAGCGAGCCGTGCTGGAGAAGGTCAAGCTGCAACTGACCCCCGGTGCACGGATCGGTTTGCTCGGCCCGAACGGCGCCGGTAAATCGACCCTGATCAAAAACCTCGCCGGTGAACTCGAGCCGTTGTCCGGTCGACTGACCCGTGGCGAGAACACCGTCGTCGGTTACTTCGCCCAGCATCAGCTGGATTCGCTCGACTCCAAGGCCAGCCCGTTGCTGCACATGCAGCGCCTGGCGCCGACCGAGCGCGAGCAGACGCTGCGCGACTTCCTCGGTGGTTTCGACTTCCGCGGTGCGCGGATCGATGAGCCGGTGCTGAACTTCTCCGGTGGCGAAAAGGCCCGTCTGGCGCTGGCGTTGATCGCCTGGGGCCGGCCGAACCTGCTGCTGCTCGACGAACCGACCAACCACCTGGACCTGGAAATGCGCCTGGCGCTGACCATGGCCCTACAGGAATTCAGTGGCGCGGTACTGGTGGTCTCCCACGATCGCCATTTGCTCAAAAGCACCACCGACAATTTCTATCTGGTGGCGGACGGCAAGGTCGAGGAGTTCGACGGCGACCTGGAAGACTACACCCGTTGGCTGGTGGACTACCGTCAGCGCAACGCCCCGGTCAGCAATACGCCGGTCAATCCGGACAAGACCGACAAGAAGGCCCAGCGCCAGGCGGCGGCCGCGTTACGTCAGCAACTGGCACCGCACAAGCGCGAGGCTGACAAGCTCGAAGCCGAGCTGGGCAAGCTGCACGAGAAACTGGCGAAGATCGATACCAGCCTCGGCGACAGCGACATTTACGAGCCCGCGCGCAAGAACGATTTGCGTGATCTGCTGGCCGAACAGGCCAAGCTGAAGGTCCGTGAAGCCGAGCTGGAAGAAGCCTGGATGGAAGCGCTGGAACTGCTCGAAAGCATGCAGGCGGAGCTGGAGGCGCTGTCCTGATGGAAGCCTTCAAGCTGCCATTGCCTGCTGTGTGGATCGAGCCGATCTGGCTCTTCGTGCAGATCCTGCTGATTCTGTTGGCGGGATATGTTGCCCAGCGCTGCGTCGCCAAGTGCCTGACTCGCCTGGGTGAGCGTTATCCGTTTCCGCCACAATTGCTGATGCCGCTGCGCGGTGGTCTGCGCTGGCTGATCATGGGCAGCGCGCTGATCTTCGTGCTGGAACGCCTCGGGGTGTCGGCGACGGTGCTCTGGACCGCGTTGTCCGGGTTTGTCGCGGTAGCGGCAGTGGCGTTCTTCGCCATGTGGAGCGTGCTCTCGAATCTGTTGTGCGCAATCCTGATCTTCACCGTCGGCCCGTTCCGCCTCGGCGACGTGGTCGAGTTGGTGGACACCACCGACAAGCCCGGCGTCAAAGGCCGGGTCGTTGCGATCAATCTGCTCTTTACCACGCTGATCGAAGCCGAAGAGCTCGGCACCGGCAGCGCCATGGTGCAAGTGCCCAATAGCCTGTTCTTCCAGCGCTCGGTTCGACGCTGGCGCGGCAGCGATGTATTCCCTTCCAGCGGTTTTGAAAAGTAAGACTTCTGTTGCCTGACAGACCGCTATCGCGAGCAAGCTCGCTCCCACACTGGGTCTTCAGTGAACACAATATTTGTGAACAACACTGATCCACTGTGGGAGCGGCGGTGCGACGATTCGACTTGCTCGCGAAGGGGCCTTAATGCTGTAAACGCTGGTCGGCCGACGCCCTGTCCCGCAAAAAATCGGTAGTCATCGGCCCAAAGCCGCATTAGCTTAGACGTCTGTCACGAGTCTGAGTCGAGGTGTGCGATGGTGCTTCAAACATGGCTGGCGTTTTTTGCCGCCTGCTGGGTGATCAGTCTCTCTCCCGGTGCCGGCGCCATTGCGTCGATGTCCAGCGGTCTGCGATACGGATTCTGGCGCGGTTATTGGAACGCCCTGGGCCTGCAACTGGGTCTGGCGTTACAGATTGCGATTGTCGCCGCCGGTGTCGGTGCAATCCTCGCGGCGTCGGCCACCGCTTTCTACGCGATCAAATGGTTTGGCGTGGCCTATCTGGTTTACCTGGCGGTCAAGCAATGGCGCGCGCTGCCCAATGACATGAGCGACGACGCTGCCGTCCGGCAAATCGGCAAGCCGATGGCGCTGGTGTTCCGGGGGTTCCTGGTGAACGTCAGCAACCCCAAGGCGTTGGTGTTCATGCTCGCGGTGCTGCCG
>NZ_JBBWCB010000049.1:0-42399 GCF_039888995.1 Pseudomonas rossensis
AGAACATCCTTTAGATAGGCGTACGGATCATGACCATTCAGCCGCGCAGACTGGATCACGCTCATGATCGCCGCCGCCCTTTTTCCGCTGCGTAGCGATCCGGCGAAGAGCCAGTTCTTGCGTCCAAGGGCCCATGGTCGGATCTGGTTCTCCGCCCAATTATTATCAATGGGTACGGCCCCGTCATTGAGGTAGCGCGACAGCGCTGCCCAGCGTTTGAGGCTGTAATCGAGTGCTCTGCTGATGGCCGAACCTTCGGGCACAAGTTCGCGCTGGGCAATCATCCAGGCATGCAGCCTATTCATCACCGGTGCGGCTTTTTCTTGCCGTATCCGGCATCGTAAATCCGGCTCCAGGTCACGCACTTCGCTCTCGATTTCGTACAACAACTGGATGTAGCGCAGCGCCTGCTCGGCGATCTGGCTCTTGTTCGTTGCGTGCAACTCGAAGAACTTGCGCCGGGCGTGGGCCATGCAGCCGATCTCGGTCACGCCGAGTTCGAAGCTGGCCTTATAACCGCCAAAATCGTCGCAGACCAACTTGCCTTTCCAGCCTTGCAGGAAGTTACGAGCATGCTCACCGGCGCGGCTGGGGCTGAAGTCATAAACGACAGCGGCTGTTTCGCAGAACTGGCTGGTGGCGTACGCCCAAACATAAGAGCGGTGGGTTTTCTTCGAGCCCGGAGCGAGCATTTGCACGGGTGTTTCATCCGCGTGCACGACCTGTTGCCCGATCACTACGTCACGCAAGGCATCGACCAAGGGCTGCAACTGCACGCCCGTCATGCCAACCCATTGGGCCAACGTCGAACGTGGAATCGCCAAGCCAGCTCGACCGAAAATTGATTCCTGACGGTAAAGCGGAAGATGATCAGCGAACTTCGCGATCATGACGTGCGCAAGTAATCCGGCAGTCGGGATGCCCTTGTCGATAACTTGCGCAGGTACCGGCGCCTGGATCAGCGTTTCGCAGTCATCGCAAACCCACTTGCCACGAACATGGCGCTCAACGGTGAACACGCCCGGCGTGTAGTCCAGCTTTTCGCTGACATCTTCACCGATGCGCTTCAGTGCGCAGCCGCATGGGCAGTGAGTGTTGTCCGGTTCGTGATGGATCAACGTGCGCGGGAATTCTGCCGGCAATGCCGTGCGCTTGGGCTTTTGCTTTTTCTCGGTCGCCGCTGGTGCTATTTGCAACGCCTGAAGCTCGGCCTCAATCGCCGCAATATCGGTATCGATCAGGTCATCCAGCAGGCTGGCCTGCTCAGGATTCATCTGCTCACTGCGCTTGGCAAACTTCAAACGCTTGAGCTGTGCGATCTCGTGGGTCAGCTTCTCGATCACCGTTTGATCGCGGTTGATCTTCTTGCCCATGGTTTCGACCGTTCTGCCCATGGTCTCGACTTGCGACAGCAGCTGCGCAGCGAATGCACGCAGTTGGTCGGGAGTCATTTGATCGAGATTGGGCGAGGAAGTCATACCGTGGATTTTACCAAAGCAGACCGCTTGCGGCAGCAAACCGAGATGCTAATTACAGTTTTTAAAGCAGCGTAATAGCTCCGCCAGACCCCACGCGTTGCCAAGGTAGGCCTAGTACCAAAGCCTGAAGTTGCTCGGTATCCAACTGCACTTCACTGCCTTGCCGAACGCCTGGCCAATGGAATTTACCTTGGTTCAAGCGACGTGCCGCCAGCCATACGCCAATCCCATCGTGTACCAGCACTTTCATCCGAGTCGCGCGGCGATTGGCAAACAGATAAGCGCAGTGCGGCTTCGCCGCACCGAACACCGCGACCACCCTCGCCAGCGCCGTTTCAGTGCCGGCGCGCATATCCATGGGCTCGGTGGCGAGCCAGATGGCGTCGATGCGGATCATCGCAACAGGTCTCGAAGGAAAGCGGCGCAGGCAGCAGCGCTATCGGTTGGCCAGTTCACTTTGACGGTGCCGCGTGGGTGCAGAATCTCAACGCTGATATTCGATGAAGATACGGGCGCCGTTGTTTGCATAGGCAATGGGATGAATGCTGGTTGAAGCGCCGTGCTTTTCTGCACTTGCACCCGAATCCATTTGTGAACGAGGTTTGCGTTAAGGCTATGGCTGAGGGCGATGCTGGCAATCGATGCGCCGGGTTGGGCACACTCTTGAATGACCTGGGCTTTGAAGGATTTGATACGAACGGCGTGTTGGCTGCATGAAATACCCGCTTAAAAGGCTAGAACTGGTGCCCACCTAAATTTAAGTGCACACCATGTCCCGGCTTTGCGGGGTTGGGTAGATGACTTGGCCGGACGCATACGCCGATTTTCTTTTTTTGTACTGCCAGCTGCCTGTTTTGCTTCAGTCGTGAAACTAGTGCCCATGGCAAGCGGTCCCTTTCTACATCAGCATGAATCGTTTATTTACAGCTAGTCTTTTGCTTGAAGCGAACGACAGTCAGGCTGCGTGTCTGGCCTAAGGAAGCGAATGAACAAGCTCATTGTTGTAATAGGAGTTCTGGCGCTGGCGGGCTGCGGCACTAATGCCAAGACTCACGCGGTGCGTGGGGTTAGTGGTATTGAGATTGATTGTTCCGGACTGGGGTCGGGATGGGAGAAGTGCCGCAAGCGAGCGAACAAGGAGTGCAAGGCGGAGGGCTACAAAGTTGTAGCCCGGTCCGATGATGCCAAAGACGAGGATGAGTACCCTTTGGCTTCAATCCTGCGGGCTATCTGACGCGCACCATGCTGGTTATCTGTAGATGAGTGCGAGAGTGCACGATCAGTGTTCCGCTGCTCTGGAATAGGGCATCTCATAGCGGGTGGAGAATGTCAAAAACTCGGGCTGTTCAAATTGATCCGGGCGTGCTAAAACCTTTGAAGCGCTGATCTAGCTGCTTGAAAAAGAAGGGAAAAATATGACGAAGTCGGAGTTGATCGAACGAATTGTCACCCATCAAGGGCTGCTCTCATCCAAGGATGTGGAGCTGGCCATCAAGACCATGCTCGAACAAATGTCCCAATGTCTGGCCACCGGTGATCGCATCGAGATCCGTGGGTTTGGCAGCTTCTCCTTGCACTACCGCGCACCGCGCGTAGGTCGCAATCCAAAAACCGGTCAGTCCGTCAGCCTCGACGGCAAGTTCGTGCCGCATTTCAAGCCAGGCAAAGAATTGCGCGATCGTGTGAACGAGGACGAGGAGGAAGGGCTTTGACGGCCATCGCAATGCAAGGAACCGCTCATGCGTAACCTCAAGCGCGTACTGCTCGCCGTATTCGTCCTGTTGCTGGTTTTGGCGATCCTGGCGTTCGTTCTCGAGAATCAACAATCGGTTTCCCTGCTATTCCTGGGTTGGGCGGGACCGCAACTGCCGGTATCGCTGATCATGGTTGTTGCGCTGCTGATCGGGATGGTGATCGGGCCGATTCTTGGCTGGTTTCTGGGACGTACGTCCAGAGCTTCACGCAAGCGCCTTGTCTGATTGCGACATGACGCGGAAGGCGCGCTAAACTTTAGCCACAGCTTGTCTATATCCATTAGTAAAACCGTCATTAAGCTGTAAAATGCTGCGCTTGTCCGATAGTGGCATATGCCCACGTCGGTTCAGACTGACTCTGTCAGAGGCCTCAGCTGACTTGATGGCTTCTGCATTCATGGATTAGACAGTGCTCGGTTGGCGGCCCTGTCAGTAACTCAAGGGTATGGTTTCGCGTGAAAATTCTAGTAACCGGCGGCGCCGGGTTTATCGGCTCGGCAGTCATCCGTCATATCATCTCCAACACTAATGACTCTGTCGTAAACGTCGATAAGCTGACTTACGCCGGTAACCTTGAGTCATTGGCCGAAGTTAGCCAGAACTCGCGTTACGTGTTCGAGCGCGTCGATATCTGCGATCGCGATCAGATCGACCGAGTCCTGCGAGAACACCAACCCGATGCGATCATGCACCTTGCCGCAGAGTCCCATGTCGACCGCTCGATCTCTGGTCCGTCTGAATTCATCCAGACCAACATCATCGGCACTTACACTTTGCTGGAAGCTGCACGCCACTATTGGGCGGCGCTGGATGGTGCGCGTAAAGCCAACTTCCGCTTTCACCATATTTCGACTGACGAAGTTTACGGAGACCTCGAAGGTCCGGAAGACCTCTTCACTGAAACCACGCCGTATCAACCAAGCTCGCCTTACTCCGCCAGCAAAGCCAGTTCCGATCACCTGATTCGCGCCTGGAGCCGTACTTACGGCTTGCCGACCCTGGTCACCAACTGCTCGAACAACTACGGCCCGTGCCACTTCCCTGAGAAGTTGATCCCGCTGATCATTCTCAATGCACTGGAAGGCAAGCCGCTGCCGGTCTACGGCAAAGGCAATCAGGTCCGCGACTGGCTGTACGTCGAAGATCACGCCCGCGCTCTGTACAAAGTCGTGACCGAAGGCGTGATCGGCGAGACGTACAACATCGGCGGCCATAACGAAAAACAAAACATCGAAGTGGTGCATACCTTGTGCGCACTGCTCGACGAACTGCGTCCCGATTCTGCTCACCGTCCACATGCCAGCCTGATCACTTACGTTCAGGATCGCCCGGGTCATGACCAGCGCTATGCAATCGATGCCAGCAAAATTCAGCGTGAGCTGGGTTGGACGCCGGAAGAAACCTTTGAAACCGGCATACGTAAAACGGTCGAGTGGTACCTCAACAACACTGAATGGGTGGCTCACGTAAAGAGCGGTAGCTACCAGCAGTGGATCGACCAGAACTACGCAGACCGCTCGAACAAGGCATGAAAATACTCCTGCTGGGAAAAAACGGCCAGGTGGGCTGGGAGCTGCAACGCTCCCTCGCGCCGCTTGGCGAGTTGATCGCCCTGGATCGCCATGCTGTTGATGGCTTGTGCGGTGATCTGTCCGATCTCGATGCCTTGCGCGCGACGATTCGCGAAGTCAAACCCGACGTCATCGTCAATGCTGCGGCCTACACCGCTGTCGATAAAGCCGAGTCCGAGACCGAGTTGGCCGACCGTGTGAACGGTCAGGCAAGCCAGGTCATGGCTGAAGAGGCCACTACCCTGGGTGCTTGGCTGATTCATTACTCGACCGACTACGTCTTCAGCGGCCAGGGCTCTGCTCCGTGGCAAGAGTCGGATGCAGTCGCCCCGGTGAATCACTACGGCGCCAGTAAATTGGCCGGAGAACTGGCAATTACCGCGTCGGGCTGCAAACATCTGATCTTTCGCACCAGCTGGGTCTATGGCGCTCGCGGCAACAACTTCGCCAAGACCATGCTGCGTTTGGCCAAGGATCGTGAAACGTTGAGCGTTATCGCCGACCAAGTCGGAGCCCCGACGGGTGCAGACCTGATTGCCGACGTAACCGCATTGGCCATTCAGCAAGTTCTGCAACGTCCCGAGCTGTCGGGCTTGTATCATTTGGCGGCCAGTGGTGAAGTGTCGTGGCACGGCTATGCTAGCCATGTGATCGGCTTCGCCCAAACCAACGGCGAGCAGCTCTCGGTTACGGCGGTCAATCCGATTGCAACGGCGGCTTATCCAACACCTGCGCGTCGCCCTCTGAATTCGCGTTTGAATACGCAAAAGCTGCGTGACAATTTTTCTCTGCACTTGCCGGATTGGCAAGGTGGTGTAACCCGAATGCTTAGGGAAGTTCTGAATAAATGACCACGACAATTCGCAAAGGCATCATCCTCGCTGGCGGCTCGGGCACTCGGCTGCACCCGTTGACCCTCGGTGTGTCCAAGCAGATGCTGCCAATTTACGACAAGCCGATGATCTTTTATCCGCTGTCGGTACTGATGCTCGCGGGTATGCGTGAAATTCTGATCATCTCCACCCCGGAAGACCTGCCGTGCTTCCGAAAGTTGCTGGGAGACGGCAGTTTGTACGGCATCAAGTTGACCTACGCCGAGCAGCCTAGTCCGGACGGCTTGGCACAAGCCTTCATTATTGGCGAAGAGTTCATCGGTAAGAATCCTTGCTGTCTGATCCTGGGTGACAACATCTTTTACGGTCAGCACTTCTCTGACAACTTGCGGTCGGCCAGCAGCCAACAAACCGGCGCTACCGTATTCGGTTATCACGTGTCCGATCCGGAGCGTTTCGGGGTCGTTGAATTCGACGCATCGGGACGTGCCTTGAGTATCGAGGAGAAACCACTCAAGCCAAAGTCCAACTACGCCGTTACGGGGTTGTACTTTTACGATAATCGGGTCGTGGAGATAGCGAAGGGCATCTCGCCATCTGCCCGAGGCGAGCTGGAAATTACCGACGTTAATCGTGCCTATCTGGAACAGGGGGTTCTCAATGTCGAGATGTTGGGTCGAGGCTTTGCCTGGTTAGACACGGGTACACATGATTCTCTGCTTGAAGCCAGCCATTTCGTCCATACGATCGAAAAGCGTCAAGGCTTGAAGGTCGCGTGCCTTGAAGAGATCGCATTCAATAATGGATGGATCACTATTGAAGAATTGCTCCTGCAGGCTGATCGATTGAAAAAAACGGGGTATGGGCATTATCTGCAGAGCCTTGCCCAATCAGCATCAGGCCGCGGTGAATAGTTTTTGTCGTCACAAACTCTAGCTGTTTGAGCCATAGCGACATCAAATTAGGACCTTATCGAACGTCTTGATAGTTTTTCAAAATTAATAAAAGGTCAGTTTCTTTATGCAAAATAGTCCCGTGAATCCTAGTGCATCACAGGAGATCGATTTCGGGAGTGTTCTCAGAATATTGTGGGAACAAAAGTGGATGGTGATAGGTGTGGCTGCTATTACAACCGCACTTGCAGCGGTTTATGCATACACGAGCACACCTGTCTATGAGGCACGTGCATATGTGATACCCCCAACACAAAATGATATTGCCAACTTTAACTATGGTCGTTCCAAGGAAGCAGAGCTTTCGCCTTATAAAGTCAAAGACGTCTACGGTATTTTTTCCCGTAACTTGCAGGCTGAGTCCCTGCGGCGAAAGTTTTACGAGGAAAAGTACCTTCCGATGTTGAGTAGCAGCGAACGTGAAGGTCCGCAGGATGTGCTTTACTCACAGTTCAGTAAGAAGATTGTAGTGCTGCCGCCAAGTAAAGACGCACCTGATCGCTATTTGATTATTGCTCAAAATAAAGACCCGGTGGTTGCGAAAGAATGGGTTGATACCTATATCGAACGTGCGGGCGAACGCGCAGAAAACGAAATGTTCAAAAACGTGTCTCGTGAAGCCGAAGTGCGAGCTCGTAATCTTGCGCAGCAAATAGATTCCTTGCGCGAAACCGGTAAACAGAACCGCGAAGACGCGATCACCAAACTGCGTGAGGCCAGGGAAGTCGCTAGCGCGATTAAACTCGAAAAACCGCCGATCATCACTGGTAACCCTGCTGTAGAAATTGCAGGAAGCATGGATGGGCAGTTGATTTACATGCGCGGTACCAAGGCGCTTGAGGCAGAGATCAAAAATCTGGAAGCTCGGGTTTCTAATGATCCGTTCATCGGCCGTCTCAGAGAACTTCAAGCGAAGTACAGCTTTTTCAAAGAGCTGCAAGCTCGCACTCGAGACGTCGCGGTCTACCGTGTTGATGGTGCAGTCGAGCTACCTGATACGCCAGTCAAGCCTAAAAAGGTAGTTATCACATTGCTTGGATTATTGTGTGGTCTCGTGCTTGGCGGTATGGCAGCAGTGGCGTACCAGATCTTCGTCAGACGAGAAATTAAGCACTGATTTTCCAGCCCGGCTTTAAACTGCTTGATTAGCAAAATATTCGGCGCACTGGCTGGTGCCAACTGCGCCCTTGGCCTCTGCGAAAACGCTCGTTTTTGCCTGGCTTGGTGGGTAGGGGGAGCGCTAGAAATCCGGCGGACCAGACCACACTCATCGTTTTCGTAATGAGCACCCGTTGCAGGTAGAATGTTGAACAAATCTACAGGCTTGAGTTCGGAGAACGATTGCCTGGTCCCGCGTCACGTTGTTTGCTTGCTACCGCGGGGTTCCGTCTGAGCTGACCTACCGTCAACATAAATGGGCTAGGACTGGTCAAACTGAATGCATTATTGGTAGTGCCGGGCGTATGGCTGACCAAGAAACGACTATTTTTGATATGTGTATGGATATGAAGATTCATGATGCGAGGAGCGACTTAAGCGCTCCTCGGCAGCAAACGTGGTATCTCATTCAATGCAAACCTCGCCAGGATGGACGCGCCGAGGAGCATTTGATTCGTCAGGGCTATCAATGCTCGCGGCCTACCTGCCTTCGAGAAAAAACGGTAAGAGGGCAGCGTCAGTGGCTTACTGAATCTCTTTTTCCGGGGTATCTGTTTATCAATCTCCCTGGCGATGCAAATTGGGTTCCTTTGCGATCGACTCGAGGTGTCGCCAGAGTGGTAGGTTTTGGCGGTATACCTTTGCCTGTCAGTGACTCTCTCGTCGTTGAGCTTCAGGATCGTTCTGCGCAAACCCTCAAGTCAACGCTTGGCGACGATGATAAACTGAGCAGTCAAGGCAGCGCCTTTCCTGAATTGGACGCCATTTTCATGACGGCGGATGTAGATCAGCGCGCATTGCTTTTCATCGATTTAGTTACTCGCCAACGGAGCTGCCCAGGAAACTGACGGGTGACAGGTCCGATTGGGGCTTGCTCGAATTAAAAAGAGACGAGTGGGCTTGACATGATTGTGTACATCGTTCTTAGGAAACTGACGTTAAATCCTGGGGCGGTAGCGTGTTTTAAAATCTGTGCAGTGCCAGTTCGATCCAAAAATTTTGAAGTCAGCCTCGATAATCTAGATCATCTGCATGAATGAATATCAATTTTCCTCAGCGTTGGTAAAAAAATGCCCTTAAAAGTACTTTCTGTATTTGGAACCAGGCCAGAAGCTATAAAAATGGCTCCTCTCGCGCTGGCGCTCGCAGAGGACGATCGTTTCGAGTCGAAAGTTTGTGTCACTGCTCAACACCGACAAATGCTGGATCAGGTGCTGGATCTGTTTGAGTTAAAACCAGACTATGATCTGAATATCATGCAGCCTGGCCAGGATCTGAACGGGGTGACGACCGCGATCCTGCAGGGCATAAAAGAAGTTTTTGAAGATTTCAAACCCGATATCGTGCTGGTCCACGGCGATACTGCGACGACATTTGCAACTGCCCTGGCAGCCTATTATCAGCAAATTCCCGTCGCCCATGTTGAAGCCGGTTTGAGAACAGGAAATCTTTATTCTCCCTGGCCCGAAGAGGGTAACCGCAAGCTCACCGGTGCGTTGGCTGCACTGCATTTTGCTCCGACAGAAAACTCCCGTTCCAATCTTCTGAACGAAGGTATCAAACCTGAGTTTGTGCATGTAACAGGCAACACAGTCATTGACGCGTTGCTGGACGTTGTCAAAAAACTGGAAGCATCAAGCTCGTTAAAAACGGCTCTGGAAAATCAGTTCTCATTTATCCGTAACGCCGAGAAACTGATTCTGGTTACCGGTCATCGTCGCGAAAGTTTCGGTGGCGGTTTCGAGCGTATTTGCCAAGCGCTTGTGGATACCGCCAAGGCATTTCCAGATGTCGAAATTGTCTATCCCGTGCATCTGAATCCTAATGTCAGAGAGCCAATCAACCGTCTGTTGTCGGGTATTGACAATATTCACTTGATTGAGCCATTGGACTATTTGCCTTTCGTTTATTTGATGAATCAGTCATTTATCATTCTGACCGACTCCGGTGGTATTCAGGAAGAGGCACCTTCGCTAGGCAAGCCTGTGCTCGTCATGCGTGAGACCACCGAACGTCCCGAAGCTGTCGAAGCAGGAACGGTCAAACTGGTAGGCACCGAAAGAAACGCGATTGCCGAGAATTTGAAGTTACTGCTGACAGATACCGCGGCCTACGAAAGCATGAGTTTTGCTCATAATCCATACGGTGATGGCAAAGCTTGCCAACGTATAATCGAAGTGCTGGCCGACTATACTGTCGCTGTAAAAAATTAATTTATCGGAATCGGGAGATTTAACTCCCAGGAATTGAAGGGCGGGCATCGTGTTTAAAACTATTTCAGTTATCGGCTTGGGCTATATCGGCCTACCTACCGCAGCGGTTTTCGCATCGCGGAAAATCAAGGTAGTTGGGGTGGACGTGAACAAGCTCGCTGTTGATACCATCAACAAAGGCATGATTCATATCGTTGAGCCGGAACTCGATATCGTTGTTCATGCCGCGGTAACAGAAGGCTACCTGCGCGCGACCCAGACCCCAGAGCCTGCGGACGCATTTCTGATCGCGGTGCCAACCCCATTCAAGGGCGACCACGAGCCCGATCTTTCGTACATCGAATCTGCATGCCGGGCCATTGCTCCGGTATTGAAGTCCGGTGACTTGGTGATTCTGGAATCGACCTCGCCTGTAGGCGCGACAGAACAGGTAGCTCAGTGGCTGGCTGAAATGCGCACTGATCTTACATTTCCCCAGAGTCACGGAGAGTCGTCTGACATTCGGGTTGCCCACTGTCCTGAGCGCGTCCTGCCTGGGCACGTTCTGCGAGAACTGGTTCAGAATGATCGCGTGATTGGTGGCATGACCGCCAAGTGTTCCGAGCGCGCGACCAAGCTGTACAAGCTTTTTGTGGAGGGGGAGTGTGTCATCACTAACGCTCGGACCGCGGAGATGTGCAAACTCACCGAAAACAGCTTTCGCGATGTGAACATCGCGTTTGCCAACGAGCTTTCGATGATCTGCGATAAGTTGGACATCAACGTCTGGGAACTGATTCGCCTGGCTAACCGCCACCCAAGGGTAAATATCCTTCAACCAGGGCCAGGTGTTGGCGGGCATTGCATTGCTGTCGACCCATGGTTCATCGTGAGTAAAACTCCAGAAGAAGCAAAGATCATCCGATGCGCACGGGAGGTGAACGATTCGAAGCCTGAGTGGGTCATCGACAAGGTCAAGCTGGCTGTTGCAGAGCATCTTCAAGCCAATCCGGATAAAACAGCAAAAGAAGTAACAGTCGCTTGTTTCGGTCTCGCGTTCAAACCTGACATCGACGATTTGCGCGAAAGCCCTGCGGTGGCGATCACTAAACGTATCGCGCACGAACATCCTGGACGCGTATTTGCAGTAGAGCCCAACATATCGGAATTACCGTCGGCCCTTGGCGAGCAGGTGGAATTCAAATCGATAGAAGAGGCGTTGAATGAAGCGACCATTGTGCTACTGCTGGTTGATCACAAAGTGTTCAAAGAGCTGGATTCATCCCGATTCGAAGCCGTTACGCTGATAGATACTCGTGGCATCTGGGGGAAATAAAACGAGTGCCATCAAGTAATTTTCACTGTGCGTGATAACTATTTCATGGCGATTTTACGAGCAGTACCTTACCGGGTACTGCTTTGTGCGTATTGAATATTATGCAACTGGCGAAAGCGACTCGCTTTTACTAATGAGGGAGAAAGGCGTCGGGTTCAATAATAATTAATTGAAAACACTTTGATTCGAGATATGACATTGTTGCGAAAAGACCTGACAAATATAGCTTCGTTAGCATGCATTCAAGGCGCAAACGCAGTTTTGCCTATTTTTATCTTTCCTTACGTGCTGCATTTGTTTGGTTCGGCTAAATATGCAGATCTCGTGGTGTCCGAGGCTATCTCGCTTATCATTCTGGCTATCGTTCTCTTCAGCTTTGAGGTTAACGGAGTGTCGCGAGTCGTCAGTTCATACTCACGTGGCGGAATCGCCATGGCATCAAACGTTTACTGTGAAATATTTTTTTCAAGAATCATTATCTGGTTGATTTGCCTGGTTTGTGTGTTGGTTTCCGGATTGTTTTTGCAAGCACAATTTTTCTTTTCGTTATTATGTTGGATGTTAGTTCCACTTAGCTTTATCTTTCAGTCGACCTATTTTTATCAATCGATTGAGAACAATCTTCCCGTCGCGATTTTTACCTTAATCAGTCGCTTGACGTGTTGTTTAGCTGTGTTTTTTCTTTTGAAACCGGAGACACCCGTTTACGTTCTACCGTTAATCGTAGGCGGATGTTATTTGGCTGGGGGAATGGCTTCATCGATCTACTTGCGAAAGGTGCTGGGCCTGCAATACGTCAGCGTATCATTTGCTCGCTTATGGGATTGTCTGCTCGAAGGAAAAGAAATCTTTTTCGGAAATATCGCTGTGGTTCTCTTCAGAGATTCTAACTTGTTGGTGTTAAGTCTTTTCTCTGTAAGCCCGGTAGCGATAGCAAGTTATTCAGTAGTCGAGAAATTTATCAAAGCTTTTCAAGCGCTGATTCGACCGCTTAATCAGTTTTTCTTTACTCGGACGATTCATGCGCTGCGTGATGAAGTTTTTCCTCGGCCAGCGGCGCTTGTTCAAGTCATGAAGTTGACCTGGATTCAATTGTTAGTGCTCGCTACGATTTTGTCAGGATTCATTATCCTATGGCTTCTATTTAATGATTACTTTGAGTTTCTGAGATCTTATCCAAACAAGAATCTTATGGCTGGACTGTTTCTACTTATGTCGATTGGCGTGTTCTTTGGTGTCGCCAATTTCATGCTGGGAACAGCAGGTCTGAATAATCTCAATTCGAAAAAATATTACGCCACGATTTTGATAGTCACCGGTGTCACATCCGTATCCATTTGCCTGACATTGACCAGTCTATGGGGGGTTTACGGCGCGGCAACCAGTTTTGTTCTGGGTGAACTGATTTTGTTTACCTTGATTGTAACTAAATATCTTAAATCTTGAGACTGGAAAGGGGCTTGTAAAGCCTCGTTCCGCATGTCTCGAAAATCAATTCAGGCACTTCGTGTGTCAATGAATAAATATATCCGGAGTTAGCATGAGTAAAAGACCCTATCAAATTTGCACTAACTGTGTGATGGACACCACAGACGAAAATATTGTATTTGATGAAAAAGGGGTTTGCGATCACTGCAATGGCTATCATCGTGACTTGCTTCCTCACTGGGATACCGGGCCCAAGGGGCGGCAGCAGATCACCGAGATCTTCGAGAAGATCAAGGCGGAGAACAAAGGCAAGCCATTCGATTGCATCATGGGCATGAGCGGCGGGCTGGACAGTTCCTACTTGTTGCACATTGCTGTTAAAGAGTTTGGCCTACGACCATTGGTTTTTCATGTGGACGGCGGCTGGAACTCTCAACTGGCCGTGCATAACATCGAAGTAATAGTTGAAAAACTAGGTCTCGACTTGTACACCGAGGTTATCAATTGGGAGGAGATGAAAGACTTCCAGCGGGCGTTCTTCAAGGCATCCGTCCCTCATCTCGATATTCCGCAAGATCACGCTTTCATCGCAACGTTGTATCACTTCGCGAATAAACACGGCATCAAGTACATCCTCAACGGCGGTAACTATTCCACCGAGTGCGTAAGAAATCCGCTTGAGTGGATGTACTACGGCACCGATATGTGGCAGTTGAAGGATATTCACAAGAAGTTTGGCGAGCGCCCTCTGGTTGATTATCCACTGAGCAGCATTTGGTTTCACAAGGTTTATCTGCGTTTCCTCAAGGGCGTAAAAGTAATCAAGCCCTTGAACTATGTGCCATATATTCGTTCCGAAGCCATTGAGACCCTGTCCAGGGAATATGGTTGGAAGTCGTACCCGCGTAAGCACGACGAGTCGCGCTTCACCAAGTTTTATGAAGGTTATTGGCTGCCTACAAAGTTTGGTTACGATACCCGGAAGATTCAGTATTCAAGTCTGATTCTCACTGGGCAGATGACCCGTGAAGAGGCACTGACTAACCTGGCACAGCCTGCGTATGATCCGGAAACCGCCGAGCAGGATTTCGAATATATTGCAAACAAACTGGACATGACTGTTGCCGAGTTGACAGCATTGATGAAGCTGCCGAACAAATCATATCGCGATTACAAGTCTCAACACTATCTGTTTGAACTCGGCGCGAAAGTTATGCATATGCTGGGTATGGAAAGGGCCGTCAAGAGATGATTACAGTCATTGACTATGGTATTGGCAATATTTTGTCGTTTATAAATCTTTATAAGCGGCTCAATATCGAATGTCGTGTGGCGACCTCATATCAGGATTTGGTCGGCGCGACCAAGATCATACTTCCCGGTGTCGGTTCCTTCGACCACGCGATGATCAGTCTTGATCGGTCGGGTATGCGCGAGGCACTGGATGATCTAGTGCTGGACAAAAAAGTTCCTGTGTTGGGTATCTGCGTTGGCATGCAGATGCTTGCCAACTCTAGCGATGAAGGTGACCTTCCTGGTTTGGGTTGGGTGCCCGGTACTGTAAGAAAGTTCGATATTGAAAAAGTGAAACAGCTACCTCATATGGGGTGGAATGATGTTGTGCTTTTGCACGCCAGTGGGTTGTTCAAAAACTTCGAAGAAACGCCAAAATATTATTTCCTTCATTCCTTTTACTTTGAATGTGCGGATCGTGAACATGCGCTTGCGTCTTCTATATATGGCGAAGAGTTTACCTGCGCGGTCAATGCTGGGTCGGTGTATGGCGTGCAGTTCCACCCGGAAAAAAGTCATCACTTTGGCGTCAACTTACTGAAAAACTTCTCGGAGTTATCATAAATGCTACGGCCCAGAATAATTCCGTGCTTGCTGATTCGTAACAAGGGTCTCGTCAAGACTGTAAAGTTCAAAGAGTCCAAGTACATCGGCGACCCCCTCAATGCGGTCAAAATATTCAACGAGAAAGAAGTCGATGAACTGATCGTTTTGGATATTGATGCATCGGCTGAAGGTCGCGAACCAGACTATGCTCTGATAAAAAAAATGGCGATGGAATGCCGTATGCCTTTTTGCTACGGGGGCGGTATATCTACAGCTGAGCAAGCTCGCAAGATAATCGGGCTGGGCGTCGAGAAAATTGCAATCAGTTCCGCTGCAATCCAGAATCCAGCGTTGGTCAAGGAGATTGCGCAAGAAATTGGCAGTCAAAGCGTCGTTGTTGTTTTGGACGTCAAGAAAAAACTCTTGGGTGGACGATACGATGTATGGATCAACAACGGTAAGAAGAACACCGGGAAATGCCTGTTGGAAATGTGCAGCGAACTCCAGGAACAAGGTGTTGGTGAGATCGTAATCAATTCCATCGATTATGATGGCGTTATGAAAGGCTATAATTTCGACGTCGCTGGAAAGGTCCATGACAAGGTTCATGTACCGCTGACGATACTAGGCGGTGCTGGTTCAATTGATGATGTAGGCGCATTGATTAATAAATTTGGCGTAGTGGGTGCGGCAGCAGGCAGTCTCTTTGTATTCAAGGGAGTGTATAAGGCAGTGCTGATCAACTATCCAACATTTGCGGAACGAGATTCCTTGCTGGCTCGATATTTTCCGGCATGATCATGATGTTGGTCGTTTGTCGTTATATACGGATCAAGCTGATCGAAACCTTTAATTTAAGTAGGCTGACATGAGAGTAGCGATAGTTTGTGTTTGTTATAATGCGTACGATCATTTGTTAAATTTTGCAATTTCTCTTAAAGAGTCGCTTTCCTTGGCGGAAGGAGTAAGTTTTACCCTGGTTGTCGTTGATAACTCAACAAAGGAAGTGAGTCAGCAGGTTCTGGCCGACGTTGCCGCGATGAACTTTACGACTCACTACTTGAAATCTGACAATGTAGGGTACTTTCCAGGATTCAAAAAAGGGACGGAGGTGCTTGAGTCATTGCTTGATTTTGATTGTGTTGCGGTTTCAAATGTTGATTTAACCGTTCGACCTGATTTTTTTGAAGCATTAAAAGCCCAGATAGGTGGTGTGTCGGATCAAGTTGGAATCATTGCGCCGGCCATTCTTTCCAAAGACCGGGGCGGTGATCTAAATCCGAAGACATTATTCAGACCAACTCGTTATTCTTTGTTGAAGAATATTTTCATTTTTAAGCGGCTCTGGTTGCTGAAGATTTATCGCAAACTTTCTGATTTGAAAGTTAAGAGTACGATAGGCTCGCTGGCCCCAGGTGAATCATTTTATTCTCCTCATGGTTCATTTATTTTATTTACAAAACAGTATTTTGCACGCGGTGGGTCAGTCGACTATCCACAATTCCTGTTTGGTGAAGAGGATTTTGTCGCCGAGCAATGCCTGAGGATTGGACTAAAGGTTCAGTACCAGCCGAGTATAACGATCATTGACGATGACCATGGGTCTACTTCCCGCGAGAAACTCGAATTCATCGCGAGCGAACATGTAAAGTCCCTTAAATATATTGTCGATACTTATCATTCTTGATGGTGGTTTTATGAAACAGATTTTGCAGGATATGGCGAAGGGCGGAACCACTATTACCGAGGCTCCCTCGCCCCAGGCGTCGCGCGGTAACGTAATAATTAATACACGTGTGTCTCTGATTTCTGCGGGTACGGAGCGCATGTTGGTCGGCTTTGGCAAGGCATCCTACCTGGAGAAAGCGCGCCAGCAGCCGGACAAAGTCAAAATGGTGCTGGAAAAGATCCAAACTGATGGGCTTGTAACCACGCTAGAAGCAGTGCAATCCAAGCTCTCGCAGCCGTTGCCGCTGGGATATTGCAACGTGGGCGTTGTCCACGAAGTCGGACCTGGAGTCGAAGGCTTCAAAGTCGGAGATCGGGTTGTATCCAATGGCCCTCACTCCGATGTAGTGAAAGTATCCAAGAACCTTTGCGCTCATATTCCGGATGAAGTCGACGATATCGAAGCTTCGTTTACCGTTGTTGCAAGTATTGGTCTACAGGGCATTCGGCTTGCGCAACCGACTCTTGGAGAGGCATTTGTCGTCATAGGTGCAGGGTTGATCGGTCTGCTGACCGTGCAACTATTGCGCGCGCAAGGATGTCGGGTGCTGGCCATTGATTTTGACGAATCAAAGCTCGCTTTGGCGCGTCAATTCGGAGCGAGCACCTGTAATCCTGCGAAGGGTGAAGACCCGGTTTCGGCCGGTATGGCATTCAGTCGCGGCTGCGGTGTCGATGGCGTCATTATTACTGCGTCGACAAAAGCCAGCGATCCGGTTACTCATGCGGCAAGGATGTCTCGCAAGCGCGGTCGTATCATATTGGTCGGTGTGACGGGGCTGGAGCTTAATCGCGCTGACTTCTATGAAAAGGAACTGAGCTTCCAGGTTTCGTGCTCGTACGGCCCGGGACGCTATGATCCACTGTACGAAGAGAAGGGTCAGGATTACCCGATAGGATTTGTTCGCTGGACTGAACAACGTAACTTTGAAGCGATCCTCGACATGCTTGCCGCGCGGCAGTTGGATGTCAAACCGCTAGTCAGCCAGCGATTTGCATTTGAAGATGCTGGTGAAGCCTACAAAATGCTGACCGAAGACAAGTCCGGTCTAGGTATATGCCTCGAATATGCTTCTGATGTCGCGGCGCGCTCAATCAAGAATGTCGTTCTTGATTCATCCAGTACCTTCAATGCGCAGCGTCCGGTAATGGGGTTCATCGGTGCCGGCAACTACGCTTCGAGAATGTTGATACCAGCCTTTAAAAGCGCTGGAGCGCAGTTTCATACCATCGTCACTGCAGGTGGCGTGAATGGCGTAATCCATGGTGCAAAGGCTGGCTTTGCCGTTGCTTCAACCGATGTAAATGGAATGTTGGCTGACTCGACCATAAACACGGTAGCCATCGTTACTCGCCATGACAGTCATTCCTATTTTGTCAGTAAGGCATTGGTTGCCGGGAAGAATGTCTTTGTCGAGAAGCCCTTGGCGATCACCCATCCGGAATTGGATGACGTGCAAGCAGCCTACGATGAAGCTCATGCAGGCGGCACCGGGCCGCAGTTGATGGTTGGTTTCAACCGGCGCTTCTCTCCGCATGTTGTAAAAATGAAAGAGCTTTTGAGTTCAGTCAAAGAGCCAAAGACATTTCTGATGACTATGAACGCCGGGGCCATTCCAGCGAATCATTGGACTCAAGACAACGCGGTTGGCGGTGGTCGAATCATCGGCGAAGCCTGTCACTTCATTGATCTGATGCGCTTTCTTGCTGGTAGCAAGATCACTTCGGTGCAAGCTCGCCGGATGGGCGATGCGCCAGGTATTGATATTACAGAGGATAAAGCCTCAATTACCCTAGCCTTTGAAGATGGCTCGTTCGGTACAATAATTTATGTGGCCAACGGCGCCTCTAGTTTTGCCAAAGAACGAGTCGAAGTATTCACCGCTGGGCGCGTTCTTCAATTGGATAACTTTCGAAAACTTAAGGGTTTCGGTTGGCCGGATTTCAAGAAGTTTAATTTGTGGAAGCAGGATAAAGGCCAGAATAACTGTGCGGCAAACTTTATGAGCGCAATTCAAATCGGTAAGCCAGCCATCCCTGTTGATGAGGTTTTTGAAGTCGCTCGTGTTTCTATTGAAGTTGCCACGCTACTGCGTAATCAATAATGAGTCGACTGACTAAACTCACTTCCATCGTTGCTTTGGGAATTCCGAACCTGGTTCGGGTATTCCTTTACAGGATGGGCCTTAAGTTTGGATTGAGCCCGGTGCTGCGTCTTAAAGGTTCCGTGCAAACGGGACCTTTCTTTATTGAACGTGCTTATTCCTCATCGAATATGGCGTTACCTATTCAATGGGAAACGACGGCTTTGCTGTTCAGCCATTGGTCATATCCGATAACAGCTGCCGCACCCGATTGGCATCGCAATCCACTGACTGGCGTACGGGTGGAGAAATCGGATCGAAATTGGTGGGAGATCCCCGATTTTGATTCACGCTTGGGTGACATCAAGATGGTTTGGGAGTGTTCTCGACTTGATTGGTTGTTGGCGTTTGCTCAGCGCGTGAAAGCGGGAGAAAAAAATTCCCTGATACGCCTGGAAAGCTGGCTTGCCGACTGGTGTTCAAAAAACCCTCCTTATAAAGGAGCGAATTGGAAGTGCGGGCAGGAAGCTTCTATTCGAGTCATGCATCTGGCAATGGCTTCTCTGATATTGGAGCAGACGGGCGAGGCAACAACATCGCTGCTTGGACTCATCAAGCAACATCTGAAGAGAATCGAGCCGACTATCAGCTACGCAATGGCCCAGGATAATAATCACGGTACTTCTGAAGCTGCCGCGCTTTATATCGGGGGTAGTCTGCTGGTCCATAATAACCACGCGGAAGGCTCCGAATGGGCTCGCAAAGGATCCTATTGGTTGGAAAACCGTGCGCGGCGGTTGATCGGAGTTGACGGCAGCTTCAGCCAATACTCCCTCAACTATCACCGAGTAATGCTGGATACTTTCAGCATGGTTGAGGTTTGGCGTAGTCATCTGAATCTGCCGAGGTTTTCTGAAACCTGGTACGCGCGAGCGGCGGCGGCTACGAATTGGCTTCGTGCAATGGTCAGGGAAGAAAATGGGGATGCTCCGAACCTCGGGGCTAACGACGGCGCTCGACTACTCCAGTTGAGTCAATCGGGATACCGAGATTTTCGTCCAAGCGTTCAGCTTGCCATGAATCTTTTTCTCGGGAAAAAGGCGTTTGGTGAGGGCAATTGGAACGAGCCAATTCGATGGCTGGGTCTGAAAGAGTCTTTTGATACAGCAGCGCCTCAGAATAGCCAGGTTTTCGATGAGGGTGGTTTTGCTGTATTGCGCAATAAAAATGCGATGGCGATGTTGAGATACCCTCGTTTTCGGTTCAGACCCAGCCAGGCGGATGCGTTACATGTTGACCTTTGGGTGGGTGGAAACAACCTGTTGCGTGATGCTGGGACCTACTCTTATAACACTGACGCAAAGTGGCTGAATTATTTCCCCGGTACGCAAGCCCATAACACTGTCCAATTCGATAACCGCGACCAAATGCCAAGAATCAGCCGTTTTCTGTTCGGTAGTTGGTTGAAAACATCCTATCTGGAGCCGCTGCAGGTATCCGAGTCAGGTGTGAGTTTTGCCGCTGGTTACAAGGATGCGTTGAAGTCAGAACACAAGCGCGAAATACAATTAAGTGCCGACTCGCTGACGGTTGTTGACCACATTTCGGGCTTCAAGAAAAATGCTGTTCTTCGTTGGCGATTGATGCCGGGTATCTGGATTTTTGAAGGTAACCGATTGAGCTGTGGTGATCATGTCATTGAAGTAAATGGCACAATGCCTATAGTTCGACTGAAAGTGGTCGAAGGCTGGGAGTCCCTCTATTATCTCGACAAGACTCAAGTTCCGGTTCTGGAGTTGGAAGTTAGTCAGTCAGGTTCATTGACGACAAAGTATCGTTGGAGCTTATGAATATTCTTTATTTCCATCAGCATTTTTCTACGCCAAAGGGAAGTGTTGGTACTAGGTCTTACGAAATGGCTCAGCGTTTGCTGGGGCGTGGCCACACGGTGACTATGGTTTGCGGAAGTTATGGGGGAGGAGATACCGGGCTTACCATGCCCTTTGTCAATTCACGCCGTAGCGGTGTCGTTGATGGTATTAAGATTATTGAGCTTGATCTTTCATATTCAAATAGCGATGGGTTCGTCACGCGAGCCCTTACTTTTTTGAAGTTTGCATGGTCAAGTGTTCGTATCGCGTTAACCGAGAAATATGATGTGGTGTTCGCCACCACGACTCCGTTAACCGCTGGAATACCAGGAATTTTTGCTCGCTGGCTGCGTGGTAAACCTTTTGTTTTTGAAGTCAGGGATTTATGGCCTGAGTTACCAAAAGCAATGGGTGTTATTACTAATCCGGTGATATTAGGTGCGATGTCGGTACTTGAGTGGGCGACTTACCATTCTGCACATCGGTTAATTGGCCTTTCGCCTGGTATCGTTGAAGGCATCGTGCACAGAGGCGTCGCAAAAATTAAGGTTGCGCTGGTGCCAAATGGCTGCGACTTGAAGATTTTCAACGCAGATGTGCAGGCTTGGCGCCCTGATGGTGTGGCTGCAACTGATTTGCTCGCCATCTTCGCTGGAACCCATGGCATCGCCAACGGCCTGGATTCATTATTGGATGCCGCAGCAGAATTAAAGCGTCGAGGCCGTACGGACATCAAGTTGCTATTGATCGGCCAAGGTAAATTGAAACCAAGGCTGATGGCTCGAGCGAAGCAGGAGCAGCTGGATAACGTCATTTTTCATGAGCCAATCAATAAAGAAAAATTGTCCGGGCTCATGGCCAGCGCTGATGTCGGTTTACAACTTTTAGCTAACATCCCAGCATTCTATTTTGGTACCTCACCCAATAAGTTCTTTGATTACATATCGGCAGGCCTGCCGGTGCTCAACAATTACCCAGGTTGGCTGGCCGGTATGATTTCCGAGCACCAATGCGGTTTTGCAGTACCTCCACAGGATGCCAGCGCTTTCGCCTCGGCACTTGAAAAAGCCGCTGACGATAAAGACGCTTTAAAGCTGATGGGAAAGAATGCACTTCAATTGGCTGAGCGCGAATTTGATCGGACATTGCTGTCCAATCGCTTTGTAGATTGGCTGGAAGGAGTGAAAGCATGATCAAGCGAATGTTCGATATCGTCGCGTCATTCATAGGACTGATCGTGCTATCTCCGGTCATCGCCATCACTGCTTGGCAAATCAGACGAAAATTGGGATCGCCAGTTCTGTTCCGTCAGGTACGCCCGGGACTCAATGGCACCCCTTTTGAAATGATAAAGTTTCGAACCATGCGTGATGCGCTGGACAGCGACGGTAACCCGTTGCCTGACTCCGAGCGGATGACGCCTTTCGGAAGCTTTTTGCGGGCGACGAGCCTGGATGAGTTGCCAGAGTTACTGAATGTTTTGAGGGGCGACATGAGTCTGGTCGGTCCGAGACCGCTCTTGATGGAATACTTGCCGCTCTACAGCGCTGAACAATATCGTCGGCATGAGGTTCGGCCAGGGGTGACGGGCTGGGCCCAGATCAATGGTCGCAACGCGCTGAGCTGGAAAGAGAAGTTTGCGCTGGATATTTGGTACGTCGATAACCAATCGTTTTTGCTCGATGTGAAAATTATTTTCAGAACGGTACGCAAGGTCGTTGTCCGGGATGGGATCAGTGCCGACGGTGAGGTTTCTATGTCAAAATTCACCGGCAATGAGTAAATCGATCAAACGGCCCGGTGACACTCCGCCCTGAAGATTTATCAGGTGTCAACTTTACGGGAGCTCACGCCAGGTGATGTCAGTGAGATCAATCTGCCAGGGCCCCAGCTCACCTATCCATAAATTTGGACTTATTAACTATGCTTAACACTCCATTTTCTCCCTGGCCCTCTTTCTCCATTGAGGAAGCTGATGCTGTCCGTGATGTGATTCTGTCCAATAAAGTAAATTATTGGACAGGGCAAGAGTGTCGGGAGTTTGAGAAGGAATTCGCTGCATGGAGTGGAACCCAATATGCGGTAGCCGTCGCTAACGGTACTGTCGCTTTGGACTTGGCTTTCAAAGCTCTGAAAATCGGCGAAGGTGATGAAGTTATCGTCACTTCCAGAACGTTCCTGGCCTCGGTGTCCAGTATCGTTAACACTGGTGCCATCCCAGTTTTTGCTGATGTGGATCGGGACTCGCAAAATATTAACGCCGAGACCATTCGTGCTGTTTGCAGCCCTCGAACCAAAGCGATCGTCTGCGTGCATCTTGCCGGTTGGCCATGTGATATGGATCCCATCATGGCGCTCGCCGAAGAACTGCAGCTTAAGGTCATCGAAGATTGTGCGCAGGCCCATGGTGCACATTACAAAGGAGCCCCTGTCGGTAGCATAGGTCACATCGGAGCGTGGTCCTTCTGCCAGGATAAAATCATGACCACGGGTGGTGAGGGTGGCATGGTGACGACGAATGATCGAAGTCTCTGGGCGGCTATGTGGGCCTACAAGGACCATGGCAAGAGTTGGAACGCTGTGTATGAGAAGGAACATCAACCAGGGTTCCGCTGGTTGCATGAGAGCTTCGGTACAAACTGGCGGATGCTTGAGGTTCAGGCTGTGTTGGGGCGAATCCAGTTGCGTCAGATGGCTGACTGGACTGCGCGCAGAATTGCGAATTCGAATCGGATTTGGGAAAGCGCCAAATTGCTGAAAGGGCTTCGCGTACCTACTATTCCGAGTGACTGCACCCATGCTGCCTATAAATGTTATGTGTTCCTCAAACCTGAAGCGTTGAAAGAAGGATGGTCGCGTGACAGGGTTCTTGCTGAAATTACCTCGCGCGGTGTGCCTTGTTTTTCTGGCTCATGTTCCGAGGTCTATTTGGAAAAGGCTTTTGACAATACTGGATGGCGCCCTGCCAAGCGGCTTGAAGTTGCGGTTGAATTGGGTGAAACGAGTATTATGTTCATGGTACATCCAACGCTTCTGGATTCTGAAATAACTAAAACCTGCGAAGTCCTTACTGAGGTGATGCGGTCGGCGACGCAGTAACCCGGTACGGCTCGATTGTCGCAGCGCCACGCCTGATAAACTGCCTGAAATATGGCAGTTTTGTGTTATTTTGAGGCGTTGGCTAACGTGTGGCTAATAGTGATTTTTCCATAAGCCTCAGGAATTTGTGCTCATCGTTGGAGGTTTACGCGGTGTTTGAGAAGGGAGTAGAAGGGTTGAGAGGTTTCTTGCTGGGTTTGCCGCGCCGAAAAAAACGTGCCTTTCAGTTGACCGCAGATGTAGTTCTAGTTTGGGGCGCTCTCTGGATGTCGTTTATTGTTCGTCTGGGTATCGACGAGATGATAAATCCCTTTAAGGAGCATTTCTGGTTATTTCTTGTCGCCCCTGTTGTAGCTATTCCTATTTTTATTCGATGTGGTATGTATCGTGCCGTGATGCGTTATTTTGGTAATGACGCCTTAATCGTAATTATCAAGGCTGTCACACTCTCCGCGTTGATATTAGGCTTTATTGTTTATTGGTACAGTAATCATCAGCATGTAGTACCGCGGTCCATTATGTTTAACTACTGGTGGCTGAGCCTGGTAATGATCGGCGGGCTTCGCCTGGCCATGCGTCAATATTTTTTAGGTGACTGGTTCGCTGCTGCTCAACATGTACCTTTCGCCAGCCGGGATGATGGAATACCTAGAGTTGCCATTTATGGAGCGGGTGCGGCGGGTAATCAGCTTGTTGCGGCACTTCGAATGGGTAAGCTAATGCGACCTGTCGCATTTATTGATGATGATCATAGTCTTTCAAAGAGCGTAATTGCTGGCCTGCAAGTTTATAAGCCCAAGCACATCAAGCGAATGATTGATGTGACAGGCGCACAAGAGATTCTATTGGCTATCCCTTCATCGACGCGTGCCCGGCGCCGTGAGATTCTGACTTATCTTGAGGGTTTTCCCCTGCACGTCCGAAGTGTTCCCGGCTTTATGGATCTGGCGAGCGGGCGGGTCAAGGTAGACGATATCCAAGAGGTGGATGTTGCGGACTTGTTGGGCCGTGACTCGGTTCCGGCAAAGGAAAATTTGCTGGAGCACTGCATCAAAAGCCGCGTTGTTCTTGTTACAGGTGCTGGTGGCTCCATTGGTTCTGAACTTTGTCGGCAAATTCTTTCGCTGGGACCAACTACACTTCTGCTGTTCGAGCATAGTGAGTTCAATCTTTATGAAATCACTTCAGAACTGGAACGACGGTTGCTCAGAGAGTCGCTTCCGGTCAAGTTGCTGCCGATATTAGGTTCGATTCGTAATCAAGAAAAATTGCTTGATGTAATGAAAACCTGGAAGGTCGAAACAGTCTACCATGCGGCTGCTTATAAGCACGTTCCTATGGTGGAGCACAATATCTCAGAAGGTATTCTGAATAATGTTATTGGCACATTGAATACGGCAGAAGCCGCGCTGCGTTCAGGCGTCTCGAATTTTGTACTGGTGTCTACGGACAAGGCTGTTCGGCCAACGAACGTGATGGGCAGTACCAAGCGTTTGGCGGAGTTAATCTTGCAAGCCTTGAGTCATGAAATGGCTCCGGTGTTGTTTGGCGATACAAGCAACATCTCCAGTGTCAATAAAACTCGTTTTACGATGGTCCGTTTCGGCAACGTATTGGGTTCATCCGGATCTGTGATTCCTCTGTTTCACAAACAAATCAAAGCAGGGGGGCCGCTGACCGTTACACATCCGAAAATCACTCGCTATTTCATGACAATACCTGAGGCTGCGCAGTTGGTTATTCAGGCTGGTTCCATGGGGCAGGGGGGGGATGTGTTCGTTTTGGATATGGGAGAGCCCGTCAAGATCATCGAGTTGGCGAAAAAGATGATTCATTTATCTGGCATGAGCGCGCGTTCTGAGTCGAATCCGCACGGAGATATTTCGATCGAGTTCACTGGTCTTCGGCCAGGAGAGAAACTCTATGAAGAACTCTTGATTGGGGATGATGTTGTTAAGACCGAACACCCGATGATCATGAGTGCCAATGAGGATTACATTCCCTGGGACCACTTGAAGGCAAAACTTGTCGAGCTGAACTCCGCTGTAGTGGCTGATGATTATACTCGGGTTCGCCAACTACTTCGTGAAACGGTCAGTGGTTATAGCCCTGATGGAGAGATCGTTGACTGGTTTTATCAGCAGCGACGTCTCGAGCCGTAACATCTGTCAACTATGCTTCGCGCGCATCAATAGGAAAGGGAACGCATGTGCTTGCGTTTCCGTCTATTGCTAGGCGATCTGTCACACAAAAAAAGATGCTTGGGTCATGAGGCGCTGCCGGCACTTAAGTTACTGGCTTGGACAAAGTGAGCAAGCAAACTAGAGATCACATAGATGAAACCGTTCTTTATAATTTTTGTAGCTTTTCTCTGTTCGCCGGTCTCAGCAGCAGAGCAGGAACGTCCGAGAGGTATTGAAGGTTCAGTTGTGCTGTCTAGAGCAGTACCGGTAAAGCTGGATGTTGATGAGAATAAAATTACGCTTGATTATGGAAAGGTAAATTTCTCAAAAGTAACGATAAACCCTAACGCTGAAAATGTTGGGAATACCGTAACAATCAAGTTAAGGGAAAGTAGCCAGCCGAATCCGCTTCCGAGTACGGGACCGGAAAAAATTGGTGTCCGCTATCTGGATCAGAACATTACTTTGCGCAAAGGCTCGCAATTAGTAGTGCTGCCTGACGCGGATAAGCGATTGATGCCCGCCAGCATTGGCGCGGTGATGCCGTTCCGTTACATTGATATTTATGGGTGGAAGGGTAGTTTTTCGGAAAAGTTCATCAAGGTCGAGTCCGCACGTTCATCGAAATACAAAAAACAGGGTGCTACTAGTTTCTCCGGCGACCAAACTGCCGAGGAATTGAATCGAATTCTCGAGTTGGCCAACCATACAATAGAGGCCACAAGTTTTGGTGGCGTCTTCGTCGATGGCGACAGAGAGCGTCTGCCTTATGAGGCTGATGCCTATATCAACATGCTTGGTTGGTTTGCCAATATAAATGACATTACGGTTCCTCGTCGAACATTTGAATTCTTAGTTGAACATCCCAGCTGGCCAACGGAATGGCAGGCACACATGATTTTCATGGCGTGGACTGACTATTTACAAACTGGCGATACCAAGTTTTTACGAAAGCATTATAACTGGCTGAAAACGATTAGCTTGGCGGGTGCTATCTCCGATACTGGAATGGTCGATGTCACGAAAATTTCCGAGGACCTGAAAAAAGAACTCAAAGTAACCTACCCACTTGGGGATATCGTTGATTGGCCGCCGAATCAACGAGACAGACACGAAATGCTTCCGAACAATACCGTCACTAATGCATTTATCTACAAAGGTTTCATTCTCATGGCCGATATCGCTCGGGCATTAGGTGAAGACTCTGATCATGAAAAATTCACTGATTTAGCAAGCCGTTTAAAAGCTGCCATGGATGCGAAAGTGAAGGGAGACAACGGATGGTATGTGGATGGAATCGGTTCAACACATACATCGGCACACAGCTTGTTTATCCCTCTTGCGTTTGGCATGGTTGAGAGCAGTCAGCGAGATAGTTTTTTGAAGGGGCTGACTGCAAAAATCGGAGAGTACGGTGGTGGTTTCCCCAATTCGGTTTTCACTGCCCAGTATCTCTTGGAGGCATTGTTTGAATCGGGGGAGGATGAGCTCGCGCTTTCGCTGATGCTTAACAAGACGCAGCGTGGATGGATGAACATGCTGGACAAATACGATGCGACTGTGACCCATGAAGCGTGGGACGTTGATTTCAAGGATAACGAAGACTGGACACATCCTTGGGGCGCAGCGCCAGCTAATATCATTCCTCGATTCATTCTGGGGATTAAGCCTATCGCGCCAGGATGGAGCAGTTGGGAAATCAAGCCATCAAGAGTTTTGAAGTTTTCTGCAAAGTCGACAATCCCTACCCCTCACGGCCTGATTAAAATATCCTACGATTACCCAGGTCGGAAAATAGTATTCAATGTGCCAAAAGGTACAGTAGCCACATTGTGTTCTGGTCAGTTATCTCATCAATTCGAATCTGGGAATCACGAAGTCGTATGGGATATCCAATAAGAAATTGACTCAGATAGCGGAATAAAAAAGCCGACAAGTATGTCGGCTTTTTTATTTAGAAGCTATGTTTTGTTTGTATCATTCAAGACGTCTTTTTTGATATATTTTGTTGGCTGTTAGTGTGAGTGATAGAGTTATAAATAAGGCAAATATACTGTTCCATACCATGATGCTGATAATAAATGATGTATAGATGTAACCTGCCATGCATATATAGATAGCTACTGAAATGACTGGGTTTTTTTCTGATAGTATTTTCAGGTAAGCAAGGTTAAATATAGTGCCAGTAATAAGCATGTAAACTAGAGTGCCAAATATTCCGAAATCTTGTATGGCTCCTCTATATATGGTGTAAATGTTTGTTTGTAATATTTCTTTGTATTGAAAGTACTCATCGTAGTATCCATCTGGGACTGGGGTCACGTCACCTAAAGCCCTGAAGATTGCCATGAAAGTCGAAAATCCCAGAGTCAGATTGCCCTCATGAGAGTAATTCTGCCATGAGCCATTGAAGTTGTAGCTCGAGAACCAATCTGAAAATGCATAGAGATGACCGAAGGCATAGGAGGATAGATAATAAATAAGCTTGTCTTTCACTTCATCGGTATTGCTGCTATCGATACCTCTGGCTAAAAATGACGAAATCAGTACGGGTATCAATATGAGAAGCGAACAAAGCAGTATTTTATTGGTTGCTTTGTTTGTAAGTGCGGTGTCGCCCTTTCTGAGTCTGCTGATAATGACACCACCATAGAACAGCGATGCACATAAAAATAGAGTTCCCTTGTCCGCATACACAATCATGTGTAGCGCGGCAGGTACAAAGCTGAGTAGCAGAATAATAATTTTTTGTAGTTTTCCGTTCTTTGAACTAAGAATTAGGCCGCCGATGCAAACACCCGTGTAGTTCAGTAGAACGCCTAGCTGGGCAAAAATATTGGGCTCTATTTTTCCGGAGTATCGCAGAGCGAGATACTGGTTGGCGGTACCAAACAGGTCGGTCACGAAGTCCGCAGGAGTAAACCCTTGAATGGATAAGTTAATTAATATGCAAAGTATTGTTATTCCTTGCAAACTGACAAAGGTAAAAGCCAGAAATGCACCGGAGTAATGGTCCAGAGCGTCATGTTTTTTAAGCGAGTTTGTAAGTAGTGGTGTTTTCAACCCCGAAACAAGTCCTGGGAGCCCGAACATAAAGACGCAACCGGCGATGAATAAAGTAGCCCAGGGATTTGCTGGGATATTGAACATTACCGTCAGTGGGAAAAAGGTAAACAAGAACCAGAAAACAGCGAAAATAACGCCAGGTGTGACCCATGATTGTGCTTTATGCTTCAGAACAAGTGCATATCCCAAAATGCTTAAGCTGAAAAAAATCGCCAGCAGCTTTTCAATAACAGTGATTTCGTCCATTTTTTTTCCTTTGTGCCCTCAGCCAAGCGACATCGAGATGGCGACTATATTCGCGTGCTGATAGCATTTTAGTCCATGTTGAGGGGCGATCCCCCAATGATGGTGGTCATCCGAAATGAGGCGGTAGAGGCTCTTCGTTATAGTCGATGTCAAAGCGCTACTGTGTCTGGATTGACCGTATTGACGGTCTGTGACAAAAAAATGGCAGTTATGTTCAGCGCTGTCTCCTCGCTTCAGGTTTTCGAAAAATCCGATATTTTCGGGAGTCAAAGGTATTTTTCACCTTGGATTCTGTTTCTGACTTTTTTGGACGGTATGCCGTAATTTACTGTACAAGCTTGAACATCCTGCATAACCATTGCTGCGCCACCAATGACGCTATGCGCTCCTATTGTAACGCCATGTTTTATAGTTGCACCAATACCAATGGCGGAGAAGTCACCAATATTACAGTTTCCTCCTGCGGTGACACCCGGTGCGAGACTCGAGAAATCACCCATTGAGGAATCGTGGTCCAAGGAAGCTTTAGTATTGACGATACAAAAATTTCCAACAGTACTGCACGGATTGATAATCGCGCCTGCCATGACGACGCTACCGGCACCGATGCTTACCTCTTTTCCTATGATCGCCTGGGGGTGTATCGCATTGATGAATTGTGCCTGTGGAAATATTTTCAGTATTTTTTCGGCGACCAGCGCTCTAACGTTGTTGTCGCCGATGGCAATAATAAAACCCGCTATTTTATGGCTTGTCGTAAGTTGCGGGATGTCTGTTTCCATGCCAAGAACTTTGTAGCCGACAATTTGTTCCCCCACGGCACGACCTGAATCCACAAAGCCGGCAATTAGATACTTCGACTGCTTCTCAATGATATCGACTATGACCTTTGCGTGTCCGGATGCGCCGACGATAATGATGTTTTGCATGCGTCAAGGTCTCATTAAAGTGTATTGGAAAATGCAGTTGTGTAGTTCGCCGCTGTACAGTGGCGACAATACTTCATAGAGAATTTGTTCATTTGGCGAACATTGCATTTGGGGTGTCATTAGAGCTTTTGAACACTTCCCGGAACAACGGAGAGACTATGTTGGCGCCTCGTTCACTCAAGTGATTGTCATCATAGTAGATCGGCCATTCATCCTTCGAACCGTAGCATCTCCCGTCGTGACAAAGGTATGGCAGGGGATCGAGTAGGGTGATGCCGCACTTTTGTCGCGCAGCGTCTTGTGCTTCCCACGCGAAGTCGTTGCGCTTACGGTATTCCTCAATGCTGATCGAGGTTCCGCTGGTCTTTCCGAGAAGGAACTCCCGCGCAGTGGCCACCGGTACGGACGACCTCATTTCCGGAATAGGGCGAACCATGAACACAGGATGGTACTTTGCAATTTCACAAGCCGCATTAATCAGGCCTTCACGTAACTCCTGCAGGTATTCGGGTGTCCGCTCGGAGTATTGCTTCTCAAAATACACTGTCGGTTTTTGCCCTTCGGAAAAGCCATGAACATAGGCTGATGTCTCATTCATGATAATCACAGGGACATTGCGCGGCAGGGTTTTCTGCTTTTCCAATGCCCAGCTGACAAACTCTGCACAAGCGGTATTTGGCTGTTTGACCCCCATGAAGGTCGGGCAGGCACTGAACGTCCAGTGGAGCACGTTCAATTTTTTATCAGGAAGCGCATTTACCACTGACGTCATGATTGAAGCTGCGTGACTATCACCAATGACCACCACGCCGAGTTGATCGCCGCCGTAAGTACATTCTGGCGATTTCATCATCCCCCATACATGGCACTGCATTCGGCGGGGGTGGAAATTCTGAGCCTCACTCAGAATCTGGACGTACTTTTCGGGAAGTCGGGCGGGGAATCCTTCGTTCGTCGCGATGGCTTTCCCAACGATCAAAGGAGCGATAACGAAGGTCAGCAAGATGGATGCGGAGAATACCGGATTAAATTGTCTAAACGCCTTCTGCGATTTCTGCTCGATAAATTGATACGAGAAATGGCCAAGGATAATGGTGATGGCGAGGCCAGCCAAGGCGGCAGCAATATCGAGGTATTCTAGAAAATACAAACCTACTACGACCGGCCAATGCCACAGATAGAGTGAGTAGGATCGAGTCCCAAGCCATTGAGCAAATAGGTTGCCGGTAAACAGGGAGTCGTTACGTGAGGCAAGCAGTACTAGTGCCGTGCCCAGCACGGGCACCAAGGCATATCCACCTGGCCAAAGGGTGTTTTTGTTGAATACGAGAATACTGAACATAATCATGAGCAAGCCAGCGAGTTCTGCGGCTCGTCTTTTTCTCAATGAAAGATGAACATGAGCCCCGAGCAAAAAAACCAAACTGCCCGCCAGCATTTCCCACACTCTCATCGGAAGGAAATAGAAAGCTTTGGTGGGCTCTACGCTGGTGTAATACAACGATGCGCCAAAAGACGTAAAGAACGCTAATACTATAATTATGGTGATTAATGTCCTGCTTGGTTTTACTTTCCAGGCCGCAAGTAATACCAGAGGAATGGTCAGATAGAACTGCCATTCCACTGCCAGTGACCAAGTATGCAGTAACCACTTTTCATGTGAGGCAGAGTCAAAATAGCCGGCTTCTTGCTGAAATTGGATATTTGAGAAAAACAAAACTGCGCTAGTTGCATGCTCACCCAGGGTGCGGTATTCCACAGGGCCGAGGCAGAACCATCCGATAGCAAGCAATGACAAGCACAGTGCTAATAACGTGGGCAGTATTCGCTTTATTCTCGCGAAGTAAAATTTCCATAGCAACGAGCTACTGCTTTTACTTTTCCTATTTTCGAGGTCTTCGATGATTATTTTTGTCATCAGCAGACCGGAGATAACAAAAAACATATCCACGCCAGCGAAACCACCGGTAATTCCTGGGATATTGAAGTGATAAAGCATCACCGCGACCACAGCCCAGGCTCTGAGTCCATTAATGTCGAGCCTGAATTTTTCGTGATTTGCGACTGCTGAAGTAAGGGGCACGATGTGTTGCACTCTCTGGATTCCTGCACAAACGTAGGCGTTTTCGAACCGTGTTTTTTTGTTGCATGGACAGCGGCCGACGATTTTAGATCAGTGGCGAACCTTTGTCCGTTTGTGTTTCATTTCTCCTGCCGCTAAATCTCGCCCCTCACTCAATCCAGCGTCCGCCAAGCGCGGGATCCGGATCATCAACGCTGAGGCATGTCCGGTTGTACGAATGCGTTTCTGGTTAAGGGGGGCGGTACACGTGAATAGTCTTGCTAATACGTGTTGTGCGAGCCAGGTAACTGACGGGGCTTTTTATTACACTTTCTGTAACGCTATCATTTTTGACACGCTCGGCTCATCGCCTAGGTTTAGGGGGCAGCTTCGGAAAAGCTGCTTTCTCAATCGATGTCATGGAGCTTCATTTATGCGTACTGGCTATTTCTACTCTCTGGTTTTTGCCCTGCTCACCAGCGCCTCTATTGCTGCCATTGCTGCGCCGACGGCCAAGCCAGAGGCTGGCAATGCACCCTTGGTGCTGGAGGTTTCTCCCAAGGCACAGTCCGGCAAGGTCGATCTGAATCAGGCCGATGCGCCAACCCTTCAGCGCGAGTTGGCCGGTGTGGGCGAGGCCAAGGCCAAGGCGATTGTTGCCTATCGTGAGAGTAATGGGCCGTTTGCGTCCGTGGACGAGTTGCTCGAAGTGAAGGGAATCGGTAAAGCGATTCTGGATAAGAATCGCGAGAAGCTTGAGGTGAACTAAGCTTGTAGATCAACGCCAAGAGGGCCGGTCATTGACCGGCCTTTTTTGCATTTTGGCGAGAGTGGATCAAAAGATCGCAGCCTTCGGCAGCTCCTACAAAGGCGGACCTTCCGTCGATGTGGGAAAAATTACGACTATCATATACGGCTAAGATTATGCCTATAATAAATCAATCATTCGCCAAAGCGTTCTGAGCCTCAGGCGCTTGTCTTTCCCTTAGGCATCTCCCAGGAGCACAGTCATGAACTCTGTCCAGTCCCAAGGTACGGCCCTCGTCACCGGTGCTTCTTCCGGTATCGGTGCGATTTACGCCGAGCGGTTGGCGGCGCGTGGTTTTGATTTGTTATTGGTTGCCCGTGATCAAGAGCGGCTGGAAGCGGCGGCTACCAAGTTGCGCGCCGAGCATGGCGTTCAGGTCGAGGTGTTCAAGGCGGATCTGACGCAAAAGGATGATGTGCTGAAGATCGAACAGCGTCTTCGCAGCGATTCGAGTATCAGCCTGTTACTGAACAACGCCGGTGTTGCAGCGGATGGTTTGTTGGCCAATGCCGACATGGATCAGCTGGAACGTTTGATTCAACTGAACGTGACAACGGTCACGCGGTTGGCCTCGGCAGCGGCCGCCAGCTTTGCCAAGGCGGGTCGGGGGACGATCATCAATATCGGGTCAGTAGTGGCCTTGTTTCCCGAGCGCTTCAATGCAACTTACAGCGCCAGTAAGGCTTATGTGTTAAGTCTGACGCAGTCGTTGAACGCCGAACTGGAGGGCACCGGGGTCAAGGTGCAGGCCGTGTTGCCAGGCGTAACACGCACCGAAATCTGGGAGCGCTCCGGTATCGACGCGACCCAGATTCCGGCGGATATGGTCATGGAAGCCGATGATATGGTCGATGCGGCGTTGTCGGGTCTGGACCAGGGTGAGTTGATCACCATTCCTTCGTTGCCGGATGCGGCCGACTGGGATGCCTTCGTTGCGGCGCGTCATGTACTGGCGCCGAATCTTTCCAAAAGTAAGGCCGCCGCGCGTTACACGTGAGGCGTCATGAATCGGCTTGAGGTATTTGCGGTATGAGTGATCGTCGAGTAGTTGTAACGGGCATGGGCTTGGTGTCGCCATTGGGTTCTGGCGTCGAAGCCGTCTGGTCGCGTCTGTTGGCCGGGCGTTCCGGGTTGCGCAATTTGCCGGACGAGGTGGTTGCCGATCTGCCGGCCAAGGTCGGCGGTGCAGTGCCGACGCTGGCTGACGATCCCGAGGCGGGTTTTGACCCGGATCGGGCGGCGCCGCCTAAAGAGCAGAAGAAGATGGACCGCTTCATTATGTTCGCCATGGAAGCGGCGCGTCAGGCGCTGGAACAGGCCGGTTGGCAAGCGGCGGACGCCAATGCCCAGGAGCGTACGGCAACCATTATCGGTTCCGGCGTGGGTGGTTTCGGTGCGATAGCGGATGCGGTGCGCACCACGGACAGCCGCGGGCCGCGACGCTTGTCGCCGTTCACCATTCCTTCATTTCTGGTCAACCTCGCCGCGGGTCATGTATCGATCCAGCACGGTTTCAAGGGCCCATTGGGTGCGCCGGTGACAGCTTGCGCGGCCGGGGTTCAGGCGATTGGTGATGCGGCGCGGTTGATTCGTTGTGGCGAGGCAGACATCGCGGTGTGTGGTGGCGCGGAAGCGGCGATCGATCGCGTCAGTCTCGCCGGGTTTGCCGCTGCTCGCGCCTTGTCCAGTGGTTACAACGACACCCCGGAGCGTGCCTCGCGGCCGTTTGACAGTGACCGCGATGGCTTCGTCATGGGGGAGGGCGCGGGCCTTCTGGTGATCGAATCCCTGGAGCATGCCCTGGCCCGCGGTGCTCAACCGCTGGCGGAATTGGTCGGTTATGGCACAAGTGCTGACGCCTATCACCTGACGGCGGGTCCCGAGGATGGCAGCGGTGCGCGACGAGCAATGTCGCTGGCGTTGGCCCAAGCGGGCATTTCGCCGGCGCAGGTGCAGCATCTCAATGCTCACGCAACCTCGACCCCGGTCGGGGACTTGGGTGAGTTGGCGGCCATCAAGGCGTTGTTCGGCACGGATAACAAAATCGCCGTGACATCGACCAAATCGGCCACTGGGCATTTGCTCGGCGCAGCGGGCGGTATCGAGGCGATCTTCACGCTGTTGGCAATTCGCGATCAGGTCGTGCCGGCCACCCTCAACTTCGATAACCCGGATCCCGCCGCCCAAGGCGTGGACATCGTCCACGGCCAGGCGCGGCCGATGGCTATCGAATACGCGCTGTCCAACGGCTTCGGGTTTGGTGGGGTGAATGCCAGCGTGCTGTTCAAGCGTTGGGAGGGTTAATCCCGGGGCTGTTTGAGATAGGCGCGAGTCACGTCGAGAATCCGCTGCGCCAGCTCGGGGTTCTCGACACTGCGTGACAGTAGTAAAGCCCCGACCAGTGTCGACATGATGACGATGCTTTGGTCGGCGGCGTCCTCGTCTTCAAGAGTGCCTTGCACTTGTTCGAGCCGTGCGTTGAGCACCACGTCAGTGGTCGGGCTTTGCTGCCCGCGCAGGCCGAGTTCCGATGACATGGTCGGCAACGGGCAACCTTCATCGGGTGAAGTCTGGTGCCATTCGGACAAATAGGCGTCGATGAACGCTTCCAGCGGACGATCTTGAGCGAAGAGCTCGGCGCAAATCACATCGACCTGCTCGCCCGCGGCTTGCAAAGCCTTTTCCACCAGTTCGTCCTTGGACTTGAAATGCGAGTAGAAACCACCGTGAGTCAGGCCCAGTGCTTTCATCAGCGGTTGCAGACCTGTCGCGCCAATGCCATCGCGGCGAAAGCGCGCTGACGCTTCCTTGATGATGCGTTGGTGGGTCTGGGCTTTATGGTCCTGCGAGTAACGCATCGGGTATCTCCGCAACAATGCGCCATATTAACCAATGAAAATGGGATGGTGATTGTACTTCTACTTCTAAAAAGCATGCAGATGCGTCCAACTCCGTCCTGCTGTTTAGAATGATCTGGCACGAATAGTGATTACTCATTAACTGACGATTGTTGAACAATCACGAGGCAATGAGTATGAACAGCGGACTGTCCCTGGCCGACCACATCACACTTGAGTTGCGCGCCGACATCATTGGCGGCCGGTTGCTGCCCGGCATGGCGTTGGTGGAAAACGATCTGGTGTCTGCCTACAACGCCTCCCGCAATACCATTCGAGAGGCATTGCATCGCCTGGGGCAGGAAGGTCTGACCCGTTATGTGCGCAACAAAGGCGTGATGGTGCGCAGGCTTGGGGTCGAGGACGTGCGGGATCTGTTCAAGGTCAGGCGCACCCTGGAGCTGCAGGCCATCAGCGCGAGTCAGCCGCTGCGCGACTATCAATCCGACCGAATGCTCGAAGCCCTGGAAGCCACCGAGCTTGCCCGGGAGCGCGAAGACTGGCGCGCTGTCGGCACCCACAGCCTGGCCTTTCATCAACACATCGTCGGGTTGCTGCGCAGTCCATTGTTCGATGAGTTCTTCACCAACGTCGTCGCGCAATTGCGCCTGGTGTTCTGCACCGCCCCCGATGAATCACGTTTTCAGGCGCCCTGGCTGGCGCGCGACCGGCAGATTCATGAGTTGTTGGCCGAGGGCGACAAACGTGCGGCCGAAGACGCCATGAGCCTGTATCTCGACGATTCCGAACACCTCCTGTTGCAAATGCTTGCTCCAGTTTCCCATCACTGATCGAGGATTCGTGCCATGTACAAAGACTATCCGGCGGCCTATCAAGTCAGCAAAGGTTCCGCCTTGCAGGTGGACAAAGCCTACTACGAACGGATCCGCGACAAGAAGGACGGGCGCACGCTGATCGAGGCATTCGAGGTGCCAATCCGCACCGGCCGCGCCTGGAAAGTGCCGGCCGGGCATGTGTTTCGCGTGACCACACCCGTCGGGCCGCAAGTCGGGGATTTCAACGTCTGGAATGCCAACGATCCACGGGAGCGTTTGTGGGCGGCACGGACCCGGCAGTTACAGGGCGCACACGTCAGCACCCATGACCGGCTCTGGTCGAACCTGCCTTTTCTGCGGCCGCTGGTGACCATCACCGATGACAGCCTGGCCGGTTACGGGATCGACGAACATGGCGGTCGCTTGCACGATTTGCTCGGCACTCGCTGCGATCCCTATGTGAACAAAATGCTCACCGGCGAAGATTTCCATCATCACTGCCACTCGAACCTTACCCGCGCAGTGCTGCCTCATGGCCTGACCGAATTCGACGTGCATGACGTGCTGAACATTTTCCAGTGCACGGGCCTTAACCACGACGACATGTACTTCATGAAAGCCTGTCCGGCGCAGAAGGGCGATTACCTGGAGTTTTTTGCCGAAATCGATCTGCTCTGCGCGCTCTCGACCTGCCCGGGCGGTGACCTGTCGCTGGCCATGTGGGGGCCGGATGCACAGGATCCGCTAAGCGTGTGTCGCCCGCTCGGGGTGGAGATTTATCGGTTGGAGGATTCGTTGCTTGAGGGCTGGAGTCAGCCTGAACGTGCTGCGTACAAAGGGCTGCATGGCTTGCACATTGCCAAGGCCGATTGGGAATAACCGAAAAACACACCTACCTGTAGCAGCTGGCGAAGCCTGCGTTCGGCTGCGCAGCAGTCGTAAATTCGATGCACGCGGTCTAACTGACATACCGCGTTCACTGATTTTACGACTGCTGCGCAGCCGAACGCAGGCTTCGCCAGCTGCTACAGGTGAGCCGTCTGGCGATGTTTGTTTTAGCGGTCCTGCGCATCCTTGGCATCCGCTTCCGCGTTGCGTTCAGCGACGCGTTTGCGTTGCTCCTCGGTCAGTTCGACCTTGTTGGCGGTGTCACGCAACATCATCAAACCACCAACGATCGAGCCGATTGCAACGATCAGAATCAACCAGGCATACCAGGGCATAGGGCTCTCCTTAAGGGCAGGGCGATGGGCGGGTTTCGCCAATCGATCGTGCATACCACTTTGAGCGATTAATTTTCGCAGTGGTTCCATTCTATGCCTGATCTGCCGTAGACACCGTACATCCTTGTAGGAGCTGCCGCAGGCTGCGATCTTTGGATCTTTAGCGTCAGTTGCATCGCCAAAATCAAAAGATCGCAGCCTGCGGCAGCTCCTACAGGGGAGGTTAGAGCCCGGTCAGCATCGCGTCCGCCGGTGCATCGGCACGCAGTTGCGCCGTCAGCATGAAGTACACGAACCCCACCGCCATGAAGGCCATGAAGGCCAGGAAGATCAACCCGATCAACGTGTTGAACCAGACCATTGCCACCAGGCAGACCACCGCCAGCACCAGTGCAATGAACGGCACCAGCGGATAGCACGGCGCGCGAAAGGTGCGCTCCAGATTCGGTTCGGTTTTGCGCAGTTTGAACAGGCTGAGCATGCTCATGATGTACATCACGATCGCCCCGAAGACCGCCATCGTGATCATCGCCGCTGTCAGCGTCATGCCGCCCAGGTTGATCAAACCATCGCTATAAATCGCGGCAATGCCGATCACGCCACCGGCGATGATTGCTCGGTGTGGGGTCTGAAAACGTGACAATTTGGCCAGGGACGCCGGCAGGTAACCGGCCCGGGCGAGGGCGAAGAACTGCCGCGAGTAGCCGAGGATGATTCCGTGGAAACTCGCCACCAGCCCGAACAAGCCAATCCACACCAGCATGTGCAACCAGCCCGAACTTTCACCCACCACGGTTTTCATCGCTTGCGGCAGCGGGTCGTTGATGTTCGACAAGGTGCGCCAGTCACCGACGCCACCGGCAAAGAACATCACGCCCATGGCCAGCAAAACCAACGTCAGAATGCCGCTGATGTAGGCCTTCGGAATGGTTCGTTTCGGATCCTTGGCTTCTTCGGCGGCCATGGCCGCGCCTTCGATGGCCAGGAAAAACCAGATAGCGAACGGAATCGCCGCGAACATCCCGGCAATCGCCGGGGCGCCAAACACATCGGAACCGGCCCAGCCATTGAGTGCGAAATTGCTGAAGCTGAACGCCGGGGCGACCACGCCCATGAACACCAGCAGTTCGGCCACTGCGAGAACGCAGACTACCAATTCGAAGGTTGCGGCCAGTTTCACCCCGAGGATGTTCAGGCCCATGAACACGATGTAGGCACCGACCGCTGCGTGTTTCGGGTCGAGTGCGGGGAATTGCACGTTGAGGTAGGCACCGATCGCCAGAGCGATGGCCGGCGGGGCGAAGACAAATTCAATCAGTGTAGCTAGCCCCGCGATCAATCCGCCTTTCTCGCCAAAGGCGCGGCGGCTGTAGGCAAAGGGACCACCAGCGTGAGGAATCGCGGTGGTCAGCTCGGTGAAACTGAAGATGAAGCAGGTGTACATCGTGGCGACCATGAAGGACGTCACCAGAAAACCGAGTGTGCCCGCCACGCCCCAGCCGTAACTCCAGCCGAAGTATTCACCGGAAATCACCAGCCCGACCGCAATGCCCCACAGGTGCAGCGTGCCCAGCGTGGGTTTGAGTTGTGTGTTCATGCGTTGCTCCCTGAACGGTTTGGAAAGCTCGGGGGAGGGTGTTTGCAGTGGGCGTGCCAGTGTTGTGATGGCGGTCGTAAAGTGCAGAAAGGCGTCGTATCGGGGATGTTTGCCCCCGAATGACTGTTTTTTGTGCGCCAGTTGGGGGCAGTGGTGTCTGTTATGCCGCCATCGCGAGCAAGCTCGCTCCCACATTTGGAATGCGTTCGCCCAAACAACACTGATCCCCTGTGGGAGCGAGCTTGCTCGCGATGGCGCCCGCCCGGACACCGCTGTAACGCCGGCATAAACCCACTCTTTACGCTTTCTTTATTCCCCGCCACACCCCTCGATCTCGTTCCTTTACAGCCTCTCTCCCGACAATGACTCCACACGCGGCAATACGCCGTAACACGGAGAACTTCCATGAGCGTTCTGGACGGGGTGTCACTGCTATTGGCAGTGGGGCTGTTCATTTATCTGTTGGTTGCGCTGTTGCGCGCGGACCGGAACTAGGAGCGGCTATGCACAGTTATGACTATTGGCTGATCCTCGCCTTCTTCGCCCTGGTGCTGATTCCGGCACCGTTTCTGGGGCGCTTCTACTACAAGGTGATGGAAGGTCAGCGCACTTGGCTTTCGCCGATTCTCGGACCGGTAGAGCGCGGGTGTTATCGGGTGGCCGGCGTAGATCCGCAGGCCGAACAGAGCTGGCAGAAATACACCCTGGCCTTGCTCGCCTTCAACCTCGCGGGCTTTTTGCTGTTGTTCGCGATTCTGTTGTTCCAGGACCACTTGCCACTGAACCCGCAGAACCTGCCGGGTCAGGAGTGGACGCAAGCGTTCAATACTGCCGTCAGCTTCATGACCAATACCAACTGGCAGTCCTACAGCGGCGAAGCGACCCTGAGCTACCTGAGTCAGATGGTCGGCCTCACCGTGCAGAACTTCGTCAGCGCCGCCACCGGCCTCGCCGTGTTGGTAGCCCTGTGCCGCGGTATCGGTCGCAAGTCGAGCAAGACCCTCGGCAACTTCTGGGTCGACATGACCCGCGCTACCCTCTACGGCTTGCTGCCGTTGTGCCTGCTGCTGGCGCTGTATCTGGTCTGGCAGGGCGTGCCGCAAACCTTCGCTCAATACGTGAATGCCGTAACGATGCAAGGCGTCGATCAGGTGATCCCGCTCGGTCCGGCCGCCAGCCAGATTGCGATCAAGCAACTGGGCACCAACGGTGGTGGCTTCTTCGGCGTCAACTCGGCGCACCCGTTCGAGAACCCGACGGCGTGGAGCAACCTGTTTGAAGTCGGCTCGATCATTCTGATCCCGGTGGCGCTGGTGTTCACCTTCGGCCACTACGTGAAAGACCTGCGTCAGAGCCGCGCGATCATCGCCTGCATGCTGGCGCTGTTCCTGATCGGCGGCGCGACTTCGCTGTGGGCTGAATACCAGCCGAACCCGACCCTGAACAATGTCGCCGTCGAACAGACCGGGCCGCTGGAAGGCAAGGAAGCACGCTTCGGCACAACCGCCACGGTGCTGTGGTCGGTGACCACCACTGCGGCGTCCAACGGTTCGGTCAACGGCATGCACGACAGCCTCAACCCGCTGAGCGGCTTGGTCGCGATGGTCAACATGATGGTCGGCGAAGTGATCTTCGGCGGCGTCGGTGCCGGGCTCTACGGCATGTTGCTGAACGTGTTGATCGCAGTGTTTCTCGCCGGCCTGATGATCGGCCGTACCCCGGAATACCTCGGCAAAAAGCTGCAAGCCAAAGAAGTCCAGTTGCTGGTCGTGACCTTGCTGGTGATGCCGGTCGGTGTGCTGGTACTCGGCGCGATTGCCGCGAGTCTGCCCGGACCGGTGGCGGCGGTAAGCAACCCCGGTCCCCACGGTTTCAGTCAGTTGCTTTATGCCTACACCTCGGCCAGTGCCAACAACGGTTCGGCGTTTGGCGGCTTCGGTGCCAACACCGCGTTCCACAACCTGATGCTGGGTCTTGGCATGTTGATCGGTCGCTTCGGTTACATCCTCCCGGTACTGGCCCTGGCCGGCAGCCTGGCGATGAAGAAAACCGCACCGATCGGCCAGAACAGCTTCCCGACTCACGGCCCGCTGTTCGTGACCTTGCTGACTGTGACCATTTTGCTGGTGGGTGGTTTGACCTTCCTGCCGACATTGGCGCTGGGTCCTATTGCTGAACATTTGAGCTTGGGCTTCTGAGGAATCAATGATGAATATGCCCGCAACTAAAACCGCCACCGTCAAGGCGCCGGAACAACCGAAAACCGCGATCTCGGCCCTCTGGCGTCCGGCGCTGGTGCAAGCCTTCGTCAAGCTCGACCCTCGGCAATTGCAGCGTGCGCCGGTGATGCTGGTGGTCGAACTGACCGCGATCCTGACCACCGTGCTGTGCTTCATTCCCGACAGCAGCGTGCCGACCTTTGTCGCGGCGCAAATTGCCTTGTGGCTGTGGTTCACCGTGTTGTTCGCCAACTTCGCTGAAGCACTGGCCGAAGGTCGCGGCAAGGCTCGCGCTGACAGCCTCAAGGCCGGTAGCGAAGGTCTGAGTGCCCGCCGCAAAACCAGCAACGGCGCCTTTCAAGTGGTGCCGGCCACCAGCCTGCGCAAGGACGATGTGGTCCGCGTTGAAGCGGGGGAAATGATCCCCGGTGACGGCGAGGTGATTGAAGGTATCGCCGCGGTCAACGAAGCGGCGATTACCGGTGAATCCGCGCCGGTGATTCGCGAATCCGGCGGCGACCGTTCGGCCGTCACCGGCAACACCCGACTGGTCTCCGACTGGCTGTTGGTGCGCATCACCGCCAACCCGGGCGAGTCGACACTGGACCGCATGATCGCCCTGGTCGAAGGCGCCAAACGCCAGAAAACCCCGAACGAAGTGGCGCTCGACATCCTGCTGATCGGCCTGACCCTGATCTTTCTGTTGGTGGTCGTCACCCTCCAACCGTTCGCCCACTTCGCCAACGGCAGCCTGCCGCTGGTGTTCCTGGTGGCGTTACTGGTCACGCTGATTCCGACCACCATTGGCGGTCTGTTGTCGGCCATCGGTATCGCCGGGATGGACCGTCTGGTGCGCCTGAATGTGATCGCCAAATCCGGTCGCGCCGTGGAAGCGGCGGGGGACGTGCACGTCCTGCTGCTCGACAAAACCGGCACCATCACTTTCGGTAACCGTCGTTGCACCGCGGTTTACGCGGCACCTGGCGTCACTGCCAAGGAACTCGCCGAGGGGGCATTGTTCGCCTCGCTGGCCGATGACACGGCCGAAGGTAAATCCATCGGTGAGTAC